>NZ_JANEWJ010000020.1:0-86166 GCF_028069755.1 Citrobacter sp. Igbk 16
TCTTCGAGTGCCCACACAGATTGTCTGATAAATTGTTAAAGAGCAGTGCCGCTTCGCTTTTTCTCAGCGGCGCGGGGTGTGCATATTACGCCATCCCGCTACGAAGTCAAGCATTTAATTTCGCTTTCTTCGCCGGAGTTCTCAGTGGAACCCCGCTGACCCGGCGGCTTGTAATCCGTTGTTCCGTGTCAGTGGAGGCGCATTATAGGGAGTTATTTCAGGCTGACAAGGGGAAATTTGAAATTATTTACTGAGTGCGTATTTTTTATTCTTTCCGTTTATTTTGGCAACGTTTTGTTGGTTAGTTGGGCTATTTCCCGCGCAAAACCCGCTACCTGTTCCCAGTCGGTATAGATCACTTCTTTCTTTGTATCCGTTTCACCGCCTGACATCTTCATAATCAGTTGGATCATGACACGGTCATACCAACGATAACGAGGATAAAGCAAAGCACCCGCGATCACTGCACTGCGATCTGGTCGCCACGGAGAGCCCATCAGAAACTTACGCGCATAGCTATTAGTTTGCGGTGTGCGTTTTTCCGGTTTACGGGCAACCAGGTTAACAGAGTAAAACGCACTCGGCATTGTATTCAGTTGCGTGGCATGCTTTTTCACAAACTCCTGAAATGCAGAATGGTAATGGCCATAGCGAATTGATGCGCCAATCACCACGCTGTCATAATTTTTCCACTCAGGCTCTTCGGTACGATGCAAATTCATGACATCTGCCCAGACACCCAGCTCTTTAAGTTCAGAAGCCAGATACTCAGCGATTTCGCGAGTTTGTCCGTCCCGGGAAGAAAAAAGAATCAGTGTTTTCACGTGTTACTCCATTATTCACGCCAGAAAGTAGGGGTAAAGAGCACCAGCAGAGTAAAGACTTCCAGACGACCAAACAGCATGTTGGCAATCAGGATCCATTTCGCCACCGGGTTCATGCTGGCAAAATTGTCGGCAACAACCCCGAGCCCAGGCCCGAGGTTATTCAACGTCGCCACTACGGAGGCAAACGCAGAGAAGTCATCCACACCAGTCGCAATAATTGCCAGCATACTGATAATAAAGACCAGCGCATAGGCAGAAAAGAAGCCCCATACCGCTTCAAGGATTCGTTCCGGCAACGCACGGTTGCCTAACTTAATGCTATAGACCGCATTAGGGTGAACCAGTCGCTTCAGTTCGCGGTTACCCTGTTTAAACAGTAACAGGATACGAATCACCTTCAAACCACCGCCCGTTGACCCGGCACAGCCACCAATAAACGCAGAACACAGTAGCAACACCGGCAGGAACAACGGCCAGCGAGCAATACTGTCTGTGGTAAATCCGGCAGTGGTCGCCATCGATACCACCTGGAAAAAGGCCTGGTTGATTGTCGTAAGCGCCGAACCGTATGTATTGTGTATCCACAGCACCAGCGTACAAACGGCCACCAGTGTTAACTGCACTCCGATAAACATGCGGAATTCAGGGTCGCGCCAATAAACCTTCAGGCTGCGTCCACTTAGTAAAGAGAAGTGCAAACCGTAGTTACAACCGGAGATCAGCAAGAAGATAGCGATAATGGTGTTGATGGTAGGGCTGTCGAAATAGCCCACACTGGCGTCGTGTGTTGAAAAGCCGCCGATAGCAATGGTGGCGAAGCTATGGCCAATAGCGTCAAAGGCAGGCATCCCGGCAAACCACAGCGCCAGCGCACACGCAACCGTCAATAGCACATAGATGAGCCACAAGGTTTTCGCCGTTTCGGCAATACGTGGGCGCATTTTGTTATCTTTCAGCGGCCCCGGCATTTCTGCACGATAGAGCTGCATCCCACCCACGCCAAGGATAGGCAGGATAGCCACCGCCAGCACGATGATCCCCATACCACCAAACCATTGCAGCATCTGACGATAAAAGAGAATGGCATGCGGCAGTGAATCCAACCCCACCAGCGTCGTCGCCCCCGTGGTGGTTAACCCGGAGAAGGATTCAAAAAAAGCATCGGTGATCGTGAGGTTCGGGCTCTCTGCGAAAATAAACGGTAGCGCACCCACGCTGCCCAGCACAGTCCAGAATAAGACGACTATCAGAAACCCTTCACGGGATTTCAGCTCGCCCTTCTCCTTACGGTTCGGCCACCACAACATGGAACCGATCGCCAGGGCAACAAAGAAAGTTTGCGTAAATGCACGACCCGCACCATCACGGTAGATAAGTGCTACCAGTCCGGGGATGATCATCGTCCCCGAAAATAAGATGACCAGTAGTCCAACGATTCGGGTGATGGCGCGAAAATGCATCTCTGCCGCTTCCTTAGTTCTTTAAAATGAGGTGGGGATTATTCTTCAATCGCTAACAATTGCAATGAACCACGACTAAAATCCGCCAGCTTTGCTGAAAATTCATCCACTTTCGCAAAAGGAAGCGCCACCCTGAGCCGAACAAAAGCCTGGTAATCACTGGCGACGACTTTACCGTCAAACTGCCCCAGCAAGGCTTCAATACCTGCCAGTTGGCCGTACTCACACTGCAAAGTATATTCGGTTAATGGCGTCTTGCGCTGTGTCGTCAACTGACGCAGCGCCTGATTTACACCGCCACCATAGGCTTTCACTAGCCCGCCGGTGCCAAGAAGGATACCGCCATAGTAGCGCACGACCACCGCGGTAATCTCACCAACGCCGCTCCCCATCAATTGTGCGAGCATCGGCTTTCCTGCCGTACCCGCCGGTTCACCATCGTCTGAAAACCCCAGCTGCTGCGAGTCATTCGGCGCACCCGCCACCCACGCCACACAATGATGACGGGCATCCGGGTGTTCCGCTCTGACTGACTCAACAAACGCTTTCGCCGCTTCTACACCGTCCGTATGGGCAAGTAACGTAATGAAGCGGCTTTTTTTGATTTCTTCAACGACGCTAACCGGCGCCGCAGGGATTAACCAACTGTCCATTACGCCAGTTTCAAATCCCGCGTCATGTTTTCAATATTGCTCTCGTGGACAACCACGTTATCTTCAATACGAATCCCGCCGAAGGGCTTCAGCGCTTCAATTTTCTGCCAGTTGAAGTGCTTGCTGAATTTCCCTTCACGCCACGGGGCGAGCAGCGATTCAATGAAGTAGATACCCGGTTCGATGGTCAGAACCATGCCCGGCTGCAGCACACGGGTGCAACGCAAGTAAGGGTACTTCGACGGCGCGGCAAGGTGTGTGCCCGTGTCATCCTGCATGAAACCGGCAACATCATGCACCTGCAGACCCAGCGGGTGACCGATACCGTGCGGCATAAACGGTCCAGTGAGATCATTTTCCACCATCGCCTCTTCACTCATATCGGTGATGATTTGATGTTTACGCAGCAGCTTCGCAATACGCTGATGGAACTGAATGTGATAGTCCACATAGCTGACACCCGCTTTCATCGTCGCGATGAGCGCCAGCTCTTCGTCGTTAACGTCTTTCACCAACTGTGCATAGTCGTTGTCGCTTTTCGCCGACCAGGTACGCGTCAGGTCTGCTGCATAACCGTTATATTCCGCCCCCGCATCCAGCAGGAAGCTGCGGATTTCGGACGGAGCCTGATGATCCAGTTTGGTATAATGCAGCACAGAGGCGTGTTCATTGAGTGCGACGATATTGCTGTACGGTACGTCGGTATCGCGGTGACCGGTCGCGGTCAGGTAGGCGAGGTTGATATCAAACTCGCTCATCCCGGAACGGAACGCTTCTTCCGCGGCACGGTGCCCACTCACCGCCATTTTCTGCGCTTCACGCATACAGGCCAGTTCGTAATCTGTTTTATAGGCGCGGTAATAGTGCAGGTAGTCGATTACCCCTTTCGGGTTGATGTTGCTGGCCGCGATGTCCAGTTGCAGCGCACGTTCCGGAACCGGACCGATATAACCGATATTGCCGCGTGCAGCAGGCAGTTGGCTACCGATACCCTCCGCTTTAGGCAGCGCAATGATCTCGACTTCTTCCGTCCAGAAGGAGGTCGGCAGCGGCTCTACGTTGTGCCAGTAATCAACCGGCAAATAGAACCACAGTTTTGGCTTATTCACACCATCCACCAGCAACCAGCAGTTGGGAACCTGCGTTACGGGAACCCAGGCTTTAAACTGCGGGTTGACCTTAAACGGATACGGATGGTCGTCGAGAAAAACGTTAACAAGCTCGCCAGAATGAATAAGTAACGCATCCAGCTTGAAGCGAGCCAGTGCATCACGCGTACGTTCTTGTAAGGTAACAATATGATTCTTATAGAGTGCGGCCAGTGATTCCATTTTCTATCCTTCTGTTTTTTTGACCTCAAGTCTCCGCATCTTAGCACATCGCTTTATGACTGCGTGATTTCTGCCGAGCGTGATCGAATCGTCATTTCTTTAATCATTTATTTGCATTTTTTTAACATAAAACACACACTTCGATTCATCTGGTATGACCAGATCACCTTGCGGATTCAGGAGACTGACATGCTTTACAAAGGCGACACCCTGTACCTTGACTGGCTGGAAGATGGCATCGCCGAACTGGTGTTCGATGCCCCTGGTTCGGTCAATAAACTCGACACGGCCACCGTTGCCAGCCTGGGCCATGCGCTTGACGTGCTGGAAAAACAACCAAATTTAAAAGGGCTGCTCCTGCGCTCTAATAAAGCGGCTTTTATTGTCGGTGCCGATATCACCGAATTTCTTTCACTGTTCCTCGTTCCCGAAGAGCAGTTGAGCCAGTGGCTGCACTTTGCCAATAGCGTCTTTAATCGCCTGGAAGATCTGCCTGTTCCGACTATCTCTGCGGTAAACGGTTACGCGCTGGGCGGCGGCTGCGAGTGTGTGCTGGCAACTGATTATCGTCTGGCAACACCGGATCTGCGCATTGGTCTGCCGGAAACCAAACTGGGCATTATGCCGGGCTTTGGCGGTTCCGTGCGTATGCCGCGCATGTTGGGTGCGGACAGTGCGCTGGAAATCATTGCTGCGGGTAAAGATGTTGGTGCTGAGCAGGCGCTAAAAATCGGCCTGGTCGATGGCGTAGTGAAACAAGACAAACTGCTTGATGGCGCGATCGCGGTATTACGTCAGGCGATTAACGGCGACCTCGACTGGAAAGCCAAACGCCAGCCGAAGCTGGAACCACTGAAACTCAGCAAAATTGAAGCGGCCATGAGCTTTACCATCGCCAAAGGCATGGTGGCGCAGACGGCCGGTAAGCATTATCCCGCACCGATTACCGCGGTAAAAACCATTGAAGCAGCGGCCCGTTTTGGCCGTGAAGAAGCGCTGAATCTGGAAAATAAAAGCTTTGTTCCACTGGCGCACACCAGTGAAGCCCGCGCGCTGGTTGGGATCTTCCTTAACGATCAGTTCGTGAAAGCCAAAGCCAAAAAGCTCACCAAAAATATTGAGGCACCAAAGCAAGCAGCGGTGCTGGGCGCAGGCATTATGGGCGGCGGTATTGCTTACCAATCTGCCTGGAAAGGCGTGCCAGTAGTGATGAAAGACATCAATGACAAATCACTGACGCTGGGTATGACCGAAGCGGCCAAGCTGCTGAACAAACAGCTTGAGCGCGGCAAGATAGACGGTCTGAAAATGGCCGGCGTCATTTCAACCATTCAGCCAACTCTCGACTATAGCGGTTTCGAGCGTGTAGATGTGGTAGTTGAAGCGGTAGTCGAAAACCCGAAAGTGAAAAAAGCGGTACTGGCGGAAACCGAAGATAAGGTGCGCCCGGACACCGTACTGGCGTCGAATACGTCTACTATCCCAATTAACGAGCTGGCCAGCGTTCTCAAACGCCCGGAAAACTTCTGCGGTATGCACTTCTTTAACCCGGTACACCGTATGCCGCTGGTTGAAATCATTCGCGGAGAGAAAAGCTCGGATGAAACTATCGCCAAGGTTGTCGCGTGGGCAAGCCAGATGGGTAAAACACCTATTGTGGTTAACGACTGCCCAGGCTTCTTTGTCAACCGCGTGCTGTTCCCTTACTTTGCGGGCTTCAGCCAGTTACTGCGCGACGGTGCGGATTTCCGCAAAGTCGACAAAGTGATGGAGAAACAGTTTGGCTGGCCAATGGGCCCGGCTTATCTGCTGGACGTGGTGGGTATTGATACCGCGCATCACGCTCAGGCGGTGATGTCCGCGGGCTTCCCGCAGCGTATGCAGAAAGATTATCGCGACGCGATTGATGCGCTGTTTGATGCCAGCCGTTTCGGACAGAAAAACGGTCTTGGATTCTGGCGCTATAAAGAAGACAACAAGGGCAAGCCGAAGAAAGAAGAAGACGCCGCCGTTGATGGCTTACTGGCAGACGTCAGCCAGCCGAAACGCGACTTCAGCGACGAAGAGATTATCGCTCGTATGATGATCCCAATGGTCAACGAAGTGGTGCGTTGCCTGGAGGAAGGCATCATTGCCAGCCCGGCAGAAGCCGATATGGCACTGGTTTATGGTCTGGGCTTCCCTCCGTTCCACGGTGGTGCGTTCCGCTGGCTGGATACACTTGGCAGTGCGAAGTATCTCGATATGGCGCAGCAGTATCAGCACCTGGGTCCGCTGTACGAAGTACCAGCCGGTCTGCGTGATAAAGCACGCCATAACGAACCGTATTATCCCCCGGTTGAGCCTGCCCGCCCGGTTGGCGACCTGAAAACGGCTTAAGGAGTCACAATGGAACAGGTTGTAATTGTTGATGCGATCCGTACCCCGATGGGCCGTTCGAAAGGGGGCGCGTTTCGCAACGTGCGGGCAGAAGATCTCTCCGCACACTTGATGCGTAGTCTGCTGGCGCGTAATCCCGCGCTGGAACCCACCGCGCTCGATGATATTTACTGGGGTTGTGTGCAGCAGACGCTGGAGCAGGGTTTCAATATCGCCCGTAACGCCGCCCTGCTGGCAGAAGTCCCACACTCCGTTCCTGCGGTTACGGTCAACCGTCTGTGTGGTTCGTCGATGCAGGCGCTGCACGATGCGGCACGCATGATTATGACTGGCGATTCACAAGCGTGCCTGGTGGGCGGCGTGGAACATATGGGCCATGTGCCGATGAGCCACGGCGTTGATTTCCACCCGGGTATGAGCCGTAACGTAGCGAAAGCCGCGGGAATGATGGGGCTGACGGCAGAAATGCTCTCTCGTATGCACGGTATCAGCCGTGAAATGCAGGATGCCTTCGCCGCACGCTCACATGCTCGTGCCTGGGCTGCTACTCAGTCCGGTGCCTTTAAAAACGAGATCATCCCGACTGGCGGTCACGATGCCGATGGCGTGTTGAAACAGTTTAACTATGATGAGGTTATCCGTCCGGAAACCACTGTCGACGCGCTGTCCACCCTTCGCCCGGCATTCGATCCGGTCAGCGGTACCGTCACCGCGGGTACCTCTTCCGCGCTCTCCGATGGTGCTGCCGCGATGCTGGTAATGAGTGAGAGCCGTGCTCGTGAACTGGGTCTGACGCCGCGTGCGCGTATCCGCTCAATGGCCGTAGTCGGCTGTGACCCCTCAATCATGGGTTATGGTCCGGTTCCTGCCTCAAAGCTGGCGCTGAAAAAAGCGGGACTCTCCACCAGCGACATCGGCTTGTTTGAGATGAACGAAGCCTTTGCCGCCCAGATCCTGCCGTGCATTAAAGATCTGGGGCTGATGGAGCAGATCGACGAGAAGATCAACCTCAATGGCGGGGCGATCGCACTGGGTCACCCACTGGGATGCTCTGGTGCGCGTATCAGTACCACCCTGCTCAACCTGATGGAACGCAAAGACGTGCAGTTTGGTCTGGCGACGATGTGTATCGGGTTAGGCCAGGGCATCGCGACAGTATTTGAGCGAGTGTAATCAAGGCACGTTACTTATTGTAGGCCGGGCAAGCGAGGCGCCCCCGGCGACTATGCCGGATGGCGACGCTGATGCGTCTTATCCGGCCTACAATGCAAATGCCATTGTATAACAATTTAGTTGCCGTTCTTCCCGCCTGTCAGGGGCGGGTTTTTTATTTCCCTGAACTACCACGTACCACCAACTGCACCGGCAGCAACAGATTCTCTTCCGGCTTGCCTTCCAGCAGTAAACGCAGTGCTTCGCGCCCCAGTTGCTGCTTATCAACCGCGATTGTAGTCAGCGGCGGATGTGACCAGGCCGCAGCATCAATATCATCAAATCCTACCAGCGCAAGATCTTCCGGAATACGAATCCCCTGCTGCACACACACCCGCTGAACAACCATCGCCGCCGCATCGTTATAAGCAAAAATGGCATCGGGCGGTTCCGGCAGACTGAGCAGTTCATTAACCGCCTCGACCAACGATTGTTCGGTATCCAGCAGCGGCGGTGCGATGGCTTCATACTCTGGAGGCATCAGCAGACGGGCTTCATACAGTGCCTGGCGATAACCCTTTTCACGCTGACGAATACTGAAGTGTGAGAGAGTACTGGCAAGAAAAGCGATACGGCTACGCCCCTGTTCGATCAAGTGTTTTGTCGCCAGATAGCCGCCCTGGGTATTGTCCGGATTGACGCATGGCAAACCTGGAGCCCACAGATCCACCAGCACCAGCGGCAATTTCATCTGTTGCAGCAACCCAAGCAATTCAGGCTCAAAAAATCCGGCGCAGATCAGCGCATCCGGCTGGTGCAACATCACCTGCTCACTTACCGCATCGCCCGGACCGATAGAGAGAAAGCTCAGCGCAATACCCTGATCACGGCAGGCATCATCAATACCCAGTAACAGCTGTGAGTAAAACGGCAATGCCCGGCTAATATTGTGTTGTCGATGCAACAAAAACAGGACTCGCTTGAGCTTGTCACTGCGCAGGCGGGAAAAATCATAACCTTGCTGTTGCGCCACAGAAATAATGCGCAACCGGGTATCTTCACGCAACCCGGGCTGACCTTTTAGTGCGCGGGATACAGCGCCAACTGAGACGCCGCAGGCTTCGGCAATATCTCTGATTCGTACAGGTTTCGTCATTTCACTCTCATTGATTTTCGCTGGCTTGTTGTGCTCCCAGCCAGGCCGCGCCGCGTACGCCGCTGCTGTCACCGTGGCGGGCCTGAATAATCGGTGTATGGCACTGTTTACCGAACACGTACTGTGCCACGCGTGCCTGCAAACCCGAATACAGTAATGTGATATTAGAGACCCCCCCTCCCAGCACAATGACATCAGGGTCGAGTGTATTCACAATGCCTGCCAACGCGCGCGCCAGTTGATCACAGTAACGCTCCCATAACAGGCAAGCGTCTGCATCACCCAATTCTACCTGCTGCATGATGTGAGGAACGCTGACATGTTGATGAGTGTGATTCATGTACTGGCGTTCCAGACCACTGCCAGAGATAAAACTTTCGATACAGTTCTGTTGTCCGCAATAACAGGTAACCACCTCACCATCCCGGGACTCATGGTAACGTGGCAATGCATTATGCCCCCACTCCCCTGCGCAGGCATTAGGACCGGAGATCAAACGGTTATCAATACACAATCCGCCTCCGCAGCCAGTACCGAGAATTACGCCAAATACCACACTGTGTCCGCGTCCACTGCCGTCCATAGCCTCTGACAGTGTAAAACAGTTAGCATCGTTAGTGACGGGCACAGGCATCCCTAATGCGTGTTCAAGGTCACGGGTAAAAGCCTGCTGATTTAGCACCAGAATGTTGGAATTTTTAATTAATCCCTTGCTGTCTACTGCTCCAGGAACTCCGATACCGACCGACAAAGGTTGGTTAACGGTCTGCATAGCCTTAGCAATCATATCCGTCACGGCCTGGAAAAAATCGCCGTAGCTTTGCCTGGGTGTAGCGCATCGTTCGCGGTAAATAATCTCACCCGTTTTATCAATTACCACCGCTTCAATTTTAGTCCCGCCTATATCCAGTCCGAGCCTCATGGTGACCTCTCCTCTCATTGGCATCTCGCAGTTATGATGCTGCATAGAGTGCCCAATTTGTTTACTAAACAAATAGTGAGATGTCACAAAATGCTGTGATGTCTGCAGATAAACAGAAAAATAGTTTTGTTTACTAAAAACAATACGGTTTTGTAAAGCAGGAGATATGCAAAGATGCTGGGCCAGCAACCGTTATGTGGAAGGTGGGGAATTTATCAATGCGCCGGCGGGGTTCCGGCGCATATCGCTTAAATAAACGCGAACGCGTCGCCAAACAGACGATCTTCACGTGCCTGACGTTCATTGCAGAACAGGTCGCGCGCGATTTTAGCCATCTCGAAACGCCCGGCGATATAAATATCATGTTCCGCCAGAGTGCCGTAATCCTGTAACACCGCCGTTAATACGGTTCCCGTACGACCACGCCAGCCCGTTTCAGGCTGTTCCACTACCGGCTCAACACGCAGGTTCGGATGATTAACTGACAGTGCCTCCAGTTCAGAGAGATCGTAGAGATGTTTCTCTTCTCGTCCGCCCCAGTAAATAGTGATATCCCGGTTTGGATTGCGCGTCAGTGCTGTCAGCAAAATCGAACGTACGTATGAAAACCCTGTGCCGCCAGCAATCAGGATCAGCGGACGATTCTCATCATCACGCAGCCAGGCTTCACCGTGCGGGATATCGACCTTAATTTCCCGATCTTTCAGAATTCGGTCCATAACAGCCATGGCATAAAGATTTAGCTCAGAAGCACCCACATGCAGCTCAATGAATCCGTGCTCATCCGGCGTAGATGCCATGGAGAACGGGCGTTTATCACGTTCGTCCATCACGACCATTAAATACTGACCAGCACGAAAGGAAAACGCCGCGTCCGGCACTAAACGTACGCGATATACGGTGTCAGTGATAGCTTCTACCGAGGTCACTTTACAGCTTAAGGTTGTCATGCGCTCTCTCTGTCGGATCAATAGGCAAAACGATCGCGCCTCAGGCGCTTTTGCCGTCATTAAAGATGGCTAATTCATCCCAAATTGCGTCAATACGCGCAGTCACTTCAGGATCTTTTTTAATCGGGCGTCCCCACTCTCGTTGGGTTTCACCCGGCCATTTATTTGTGGCATCCAGCCCCATTTTTGAACCAAGGCCGGAAACCGGCGAGGCAAAGTCCAGGTAATCAATCGGCGTATTCTCTACCAGTACCGTATCCCGGGCCGGGTCCATACGGGTAGTAATTGCCCAAATCACATCGTTCCAGTCACGTGCGTTGACATCATCATCGCAGACAATAACAAATTTGGTGTACATAAACTGACGCAAAAATGACCAAACGCCCATCATGACGCGTTTGGCATGGCCTGCGTACTGTTTTTTCATCGTCACCACGGCCAGCCGATAAGAACAACCTTCCGGCGGCAGATAAAAGTCGACGATTTCCGGGAACTGCTTTTGCAGAATAGGGACAAAGACCTCATTCAGCGCCACACCGAGCACCGCTGGTTCATCTGGTGGACGTCCGGTGTAGGTGGAGTGATAAATCGCATCTTCACGCTGGGTAATGTGTGTGACAGTGAAAACCGGGAAGCTATCCACTTCATTGTAATAACCCGTATGATCGCCATACGGTCCTTCCGGTGCCAGTTCACCCGGCTCGATATAGCCTTCCAGAACAATTTCAGCGCTGGCGGGTACTTCGAGATCGTTGGAGATACATTTGACAACTTCGGTCTTAGTGCCACGCAGCAGCCCAGCAAAGGCGTACTCTGATAATGTATCAGGCACAGGGGTCACAGCACCCAGGATGGTCGCTGGGTCTGCCCCTAACGCAACGGAGACAGGGAAACGCTCACCAGGGTGTGCAGCGCACCACTCCTGATAATCCAGCGCGCCGCCACGATGTGAAAGCCAACGCATAATGAGCTTATTTTTGCCAATCAACTGTTGGCGATAAATACCCAGATTCTGTCGCTCTTTATGCGGTCCACGCGTGACGGTGAGTCCCCATGTAATTAGCGGCGCTGCATCTTCCGGCCAGCAGGTCATGATCGGTATACGGTTTAAATCAACGTCATCGCCTGAGGATATTTTTTGCTGACAAGGCGCACCGCGTAGCCGTTTGGTCGGCATGTTAAGCACCTGCTTGAACTGCGGCAGCTTATCAAACAGATCGCGGAATCCTTTCGGCGGCTCCGGCTCTTTCAAAAACGCCAACAGCTTACCAACTTCCCTTAGTGCTGAGACATCTTCTTGCCCCATCCCCATGGCGACACGCTTCGGAGTGCCAAACAAATTGCACAGTACCGGCATTGAATAGCCTTTTGGATTCTCAAACAACAGCGCAGGCCCACCAGCACGCAAGGTGCGATCGGCAATTTCAGTGATCTCCAGATGGGGATCCACTGGAAGCGTAATGCGTTTGAGCTCGCCCTGCTGTTCAAGCTGCGTCAGGAAGTCGCGTAAATCGTGATATTTCATGGCGTCCATTTTGGCCTCTTTGTAAGCGCCTCATTATACGGCGTTCATCATTGTGATGCTGTATTTTTGTTAAATTAGCGTGAACTCTGGCAACCAACACCGATGAGGCTTGAAAGATGAAGTGTATAATGACTTTTGCTATGCTTGCGCTCAGAACAAGCGGATAAGAGTTATTATGCAAGCCTGGTATTTACTGTACTGCAAACGCGGGCAACTTCAGCGTGCCCAGGAACACCTGGAAAGACAAGCAGTCAACTGTCTGACGCCAATGATCACCCTGGAAAAAATGGTGCGGGGTAAACGTACCACAGTCAGTGAGCCACTTTTCCCTAATTACATGTTTGTCGAATTCGATCCGGAAGTGATCCACACCACGACCATCAATGCGACGCGTGGCGTCAGCCATTTTGTACGCTTTGGGGCAACACCAGCTACCGTTCCCTCTCCCGTTATTCACCAGCTTTCTATCTACAAGCCCGAGGGGATTGTAGACCCGGAAACGCCGCATCCTGGCGACAGTGTCATTATCACTGAAGGGGCATTTGAAGGGTTGAAGGCGATTTTCACCGAACCCGACGGCGAAGCGCGTTCCATGCTCCTGCTTAACCTGTTGAATAAAGAGGTTAAGCAGAGCGTGAAAAACACCGGCTTTCGAAAGATATAAACAGACTCAGAAAGTCACTTCGAATAACGTTCTGACGTTGGCATCAATCGCCGTTGATAGCCACTGAGGATCTTCCCCGCGCCAGTGCGCAATACGCTCAAGAATATGCGGCAGGTGCGCAGGTTCATTGCGTCGGGAAGTCGGCTTCACGGCCAGATCGCGTGGGAGTAAATAGGGCGCGTCTGTTTCTATCAGCAGCCTTTCCACCGGGATAAAAGGCAGTAGCTCCCGTAGTTCCATACCCCGACGCTCATCGCAGACCCATCCGGTAATCCCGATATAAAGCCCTCTGTCCACGCAGTCCTGCATCTCCTGGCGCGAGCCAGTGAAACAGTGCAGCACTGCGCCAGGGAGGCTGTCCAGCCAGGGTTCCAGCAGCGTCAGAAAACGTTCGTGGGCATCCCGACAATGCATGAAAACAGGCATCTGCAATTCGGCGGCAATACGCAATTGCGCCTCAAAAGCCCGTTCCTGTTCCTGTGGAGTGGAGTAATTGCGATTGAAATCCAGGCCGCATTCACCAATGGCGACCACTTCGGACTGGTTCGCCAATGCAATAATTTCCGCCTCTGTTGAGGATTGCCATTGGCTACTGTCATGCGGGTGGACGCCTGCAGTGGACCAGCAATGTGGATAATGCTGTGCCAGCTTTAGCGCCTGCTGGCTTTCATGCAGGTTTGTTCCGGTCAGAAGCATGCCGTTTACACCGGCAGCAAAAGCGCGTGCTACAACCTCATCCCTGTCTTTCGCAAATTGTGAACTGGTTAGATTAACGCCAATATCAAACATGCTTCCTCCCATATGACAACCGCCCTTACGGGCGGCTGAATTTACTCTTCGGTTTTCTCGGTGGCGTCGGCTTCTTTTGCTTCTTCAGCCTCGTTGTCCTCATCTCGCGTACGTCGCTTACCGACATAGAAACGAGAGAAGAAAACACCCACTTCAAACAGGCAGTACATCGGTATCGCCAACAGCGTTTGCGAGAAGACATCTGGTGGAGTCAGTAACATCCCCACGACAAATGCCCCGACAACTACGTAAGGACGTTTCTTACGTAAATCATCAGGTGTCGTAATGCCCATCCAGCACAGCAATACAATGGCGACAGGAACCTCAAAAGAGACACCAAACGCCATAAACAGTGCCATGACAAAGCTGAGATAACTGGCAATGTCTGTCGAAACCTGCACGCCTTGCGGAGCTGTGTTGGCAAGGAAGCCAAACGCCAGCGGGAAGACGACAAAATAGGCGAATGCCATCCCGATATAGAACAACAGCGAACTTGAGACCAGCAGCGGCACGACAAGGCGGCGTTCATGCTTATACAAAGCAGGCGCGATAAATGCCCATACCTGGTACAGGATCACAGGTGCCGACAGGATCAGCGACACCATAAAGGTTAGCTTTATCGGGGTAAAGAACGGTGAAGCCACATCGGTGGCGATCATCGTTGCACCCTGAGGCATCTGCTTAATCAGCGGTGCCGCAACCATATGGTAAATGTCGTTGGCAAAATAAACCAACGCCAGAAAGATCACCATAACCGCAATAATGCAGTTCAGGAGTCGCTTACGCAGCTCAATAAGATGCGTGATGAGCGGTTGAGTATCTTCTACAGACATGTTTACGGTTTATCACTCGACGAGGGTGAGGATTCGACAGCAGGTGCAGCAGGTTTCTTTTCCGCGTCCATCGACGTAACGGAAGCAGTTTCCTTCAACTCCGGCGCGTCAGCACCCGTGGATTCCGGTTTTTGCTCCGGCGAACTGGCCTGTCCTTCAGCAGTAGCAGGGGTAACCCCCTCGTGCTGCGCTTCACTTCCTTTCACCACAGGGTTATGGATAGTGTGCGCTTCATCGCTCGCTTTCTCAGGATCGTGCACGCTGTAAGAACGCTTCATCGACTCAGCCGCTTCGCGCAGCTCATCCATCGATGCTTTCAGCTCCGGCGTCAAATTTGTCAGGCTCGCTTTTTCTACTTTCTTCAGGCTGTCCTGAAACTCCTGAAGCTTAAGCTCCTGGGTCAGTTCATTCTGCACAGTAGTTGCAAGAGAGCGCAGCGCACGGACCCAGCCCGCGACCGTTTTTACCGCTACGGGCAATCGTTGTGGCCCCAGTACGATGAGGCCGATAACGAACACCAGTAACAGTTCGCTAAAACCGATATCAAACACGGATTATACCTGCTCTTTATCTTGGCTTTTGGCGTCTTCTTTCTTCACTTCACCCTGCTTATCGGTGATGGATTTAGCGGTAAAATCAGCGTCCTGGCTGGTTTTATCCTGCTTAGGTTCATCATCACCCATCGCTTTCTTGAAGCCTTTAATAGACGCGCCAAGGTCGGAACCGATGGAGCCGAGTTTCTTGGTGCCAAATAGCAGTACAACGATGACGGCAATGATCAACAACTGCCAAATACTGATACCACCCATACATGTTCCTCTGTCATAGATGATGAATTAATTAGGCCGTAGTATACGTTACACGACCTGCCTTGGGCGATGAAAAAATCAGCGCATTTTGCGCCAGCCGATCAGCCAGGCGAGAACACCACCCGCGATTAACCAGCCAGGCATAAGCCCCCACTCAGGACGGCTTACCAGCAGGAATGTCCCACTTAACAGCAACGTTGCGCCAATACCCAATAAATAACGGGATTGTCCCTGACGTACGTGATTCGCATGAAGCTCGCGCGCAATCTTATCAACACTGTGCTGTAAATATTTGCCCTGGCGCAAACTGTCATACACAAGTTCAGGTATTTCTGGCATTTTTTCGACCCAGAACGGTGCTTTTTCTTTAAATGCCCTGACAAGCGCCGGAATACCTACCTGATCTTTAATCCAGGATTCTAGGAAAGGCTTGGCCGTTTTCCACAAATCCAACTGAGGATAGAGCTGTCGGCCAACACCCTCAACGTACAACAGCGTCTTCTGCAACAACACCAGTTGAGGCTGGACTTCCATATTAAATCGACGTGCTGTATTGAACAGATTCAACAACACGTGACCAAAGGAGATCTCTGCCAGCGGCTTTTCGAAGATAGGCTCACACACGGTACGAATGGCAAATTCAAATTCTTCAACATTGGTATCGGGAGGAACCCAACCAGAATCGACATGTAGCTCGGCAACCTTACGGTAATCGCGATTAAAAAACGCAATAAAGTTTTCAGCCAGATAACGCTTATCTTCTTTATTTAATGAGCCCACGATCCCGCAATCAATGCCGATGTATTTCGGGTTTTCAGGGTGCTCATAGCTGACGAAAATGTTACCCGGGTGCATATCGGCATGGAAAAAACTGTCGCGGAATACCTGAGTAAAGAAGACCTGAACACCACGCTCGGCCAACAGTTTCATGTTGGTACCGTTCTTCTCAAGCGTTGCAACATCCGAAACAGGGATACCGTAAATACGCTCCATCACCATCATGTTCTGACTGCAATAGTCGGAATACACTTCCGGGATGTACAGCATCGGGCTGTCTTCAAAATTGCGTCGCAGTTGAATGGCGTTTGCCGACTCACGCAGCAGGTTCAGCTCATCGATCAATGTTTTTTCATATTCACGGACCACTTCGGTTGGCCGCAGACGACGTCCGTCCGGCAACAGGCGAGGGACCCAGCGAGCAAGACGATAGATCAGTTTTAAATCGGCTTTGATTACCGGCAGGATATCCGGACGAATAACCTTGATCACCACCTCTTTGCCATTCGACTTCAGTCGTGCGGTATGCACCTGAGCAATAGACGCAGATGCCAGTGGTGTGATCTCAAAATCATCAAACCACTCTTCAACAGGTAGCCCACCCATTGCTTCTTCAATCTGTTCTTTTGCTCGTTGTCCATCGAATGGAGCAACCCGATCCTGCAACAGTGCGAGCTGATCAGCGATATGCGGCGGAAACAGATCACGACGGGTGGAGAGCATTTGACCAAATTTGATCCACACCGGCCCCAATTCCTGCAAAGCCAGTCTCAGCCTTTCACCCAGCGGCTTATCTTTATGTCGGTTTGGCATCCAAAACAATGTGTAACGCCACAAACGGAGCGGCAGCGTAATACGCATTTTGGGGATGAGTTCATCAAGACCGTAGCTTAAAAAAGTGCGAATGATGAAATAAAGGCGCCGTACTTCTCCTGGCGTCATTTGGCCTCCAGTTTTTCCAGCCGTCTGGCCAGAGATTCAACCGCGCGCTCAACCGCTGCCGTTTCTTCCGCAAACCATGCAACTTCAAGCGGGCCAGGGGCCATACGCCACTCTTCAGTGATCGCTTCGGCAACATAACGTTGCTGACGTTGAATGCCACGACGCAGGAACTTCGCGCCACCGCGCAGGACTTTGCTAACACCTTCCGCGACAATATCACCGGTATAAGGTGCTAATAGCTCTGCAGGGTCAAATTCCGCCAGGTCAGCCAGAGCCACAAAGTTCTGCACCACCTGAATATCGCCCTGCACTTCCAGTTCGCCGCTACGAATAAGCGTGGTGAGCTGCTGCCGGTCGCGTAATTTTGGTAACACGCTGGCATGAGTGATCACGGTGCAATCTGCTTCGCCTTCCCATGCCCCCAGCACATCGACCTGGCGCTCACTGAACACCAGGACTAACGGCGTAGAAAATCCTTTGAGATCAACACGCAGTACCTTGCTCTGCAAACGCGTTCGGGCTGATTTTAGCGCAGGTGAACGATACAGAAAGGTGTTGAGCAGATTTTCAACGCCAGCGGTCACTAAGGGTTTTAAAGGCATCCCCGGTCTCCTGTCAGAACTTGTAACCACGATGCAGCGCAACAACACCTGCCGTCAGGTTGTAGTAATCAACACTTTCAAACCCGGCATCTTGCATCATTGCTTTTAACGTGTCCTGATCGGGATGCATACGGATCGACTCAGCCAAATAGCGGTAACTATCTGCGTCGCTCGCAACCATCGAACCAATACGTGGCAGAATATGGAAAGAGTACGCATCATACGCTTTGCTCAGCGGTTCGATGATCGGTTTGGAGAATTCCAGCACCAGTAAGCGCCCACCAGGTTTCAACACACGATACATCGAGCGTAGCGCTTTCTCTTTATCCGTAACGTTACGCAGGCCGAAAGAAATGGTAATGCAATCAAAGGTATTGTCAGGGAACGGCAGTGCCTCAGCATTTGCCTGGACATATTCAACGTTACCAATCACGCCAATATTGCGCAGCTTTTCGCGACCCATTTTGAGCATTGAGTCATTGATATCTGCCAGAATAACCTTACCGGTTTCACCAACCATGCGAGAAAATTTCGCCGTCAGATCGCCCGTGCCGCCCGCTAAATCCAGAACGGTTTGTCCACGACGCACGCCACTACAGTCAATGGTGAAGCGCTTCCACAAACGATGAATGCCAAATGACATTAAGTCATTCATAACGTCATATTTAGACGCCACAGAATGAAAAACGTGGGCCACCATGTCAGCTTTCTGCTCTTTAGCGACGGTCTGAAAGCCAAAGTGCGTCGTTTCTTGTGAATTATCCACCATCTCAGTGCCTGCTCATCCAAAAAATGTTCGAGAAGTGTAACAGATTGGGCCCATTTGCCCTACCCTTCTGCCGGGTTCAACTACCCCAAATGGGCTAGCTCGATTGCTGATTTACCGCCGCATTATCGGCGTATGTCTCTTCTTGTTGCGCCTCGGAGACCGAGCGCAAACGGTACTCTTCATCCTGACTCGTGGCATGTTCAGCCAACTCAGGATTAATCTCACGCTTAATTTCCACGCCTAAGCCGCGGAAGGCTTCCGCCTGTGATAAGACATTTCCACGCCCCGAAGAGAGCTTCTTCATTGCCTGTCGGTAGTTATCCTGGGCTTTGTCCAGGCTTTGGCCGATTGCCGACATATCATCCACAAACAGGCGCATCTTGTCATAAAGTTTACTGGCCCGATCCGCAATTTGTTGCGCGTTGCGGCTTTGATGCTCATAGCGCCACAGGTTAGCGATCGTACGTAATGCCACCAACAACGTCGTGGGGCTGACCAGCATAATGTTATTTTTAAGCGCTTCGGTAATCAGTTCGGGCTGTCTGTCCAGCGCCAGCAGGAAAGCAGGTTCGACGGGGATAAACATCAGCACATAGTCCAGCGTACGCAGCCCTGGAAGCTGTTGATAATCTTTACGACCCAGCAGACGAATATGATTTCGCACAGAGGCGATATGCTCCTGCAGCGCACCCTCCCGGGTGTATTCATCTTCTGCATTAAAATAGCGCTCATAGGCAACCAGCGTCATTTTAGCGTCAATCACGACATCTTTACCTTGCGGTAGCCGGACAATAACGTCTGGTTGCATCCGTGAGCGCGCATCATTCTCGATGCTAACCTGGGTTTCGTATTCATAGCCTTCCCGCAGACCAGAGGCTTCAAGCACCCGCGTAAGTACCACCTCTCCCCAGTTTCCCTGTGTTTTGTTATCACCTTTCAATGCCCGTGTCAGGTTAACGGCTTCCTGCGCCATCTGCGCGTTCAGTTGCTGGAGATTACGAATTTCGTGTGCCAGGGTGTGGCGCTCTTGCGCCTCTTTACCAAAGCTATCCTGAACCTGGCGGCGAAAACCGTCCAGCTGTTCGCGTAATGGTGTCAGCAGACTGTTAAGGCTTTGGCGATTTTGCTCATCGACGCGACGGTTACTGTGTTCGAAAATGCGGTTCGCCAGATTCTCGAACTGTTCGCTCAGGCGCTGTTCGCTGTTGATCATCTGGCGAATTTTATCTTCCGCATGCTGCTGCGTTGCTTCCAGACGGGTGGTGACTTCCCGGAGATCGGCCTCCAGTGAGGTATTGATACTCTGCAGGCTACGGAGTTCGTTATTCAGCAGCTCGCATTCGTCACGCCAGTGGGCTTCCTGCGAGAGCTGTTGCCGGGCTGCACTGAGGGCAATATCCAGTTCTCGTCGTTCTTCGATGAGGTCTGCGCGGATCTGATCGGCGCGCGCCTTTGTCGCCAGCCAGCCCACCAGCAGCCCTGCAGCTAATGCCAGCACGGCACTCATCAAAATTGAAATATCCACAACGCCCCCTTACAGCAACGACTTACCCGCACAAAATAGAATTGTGCTGTATAAACGTCCAGTTTAAAAGGAATTTCCTGCGAGGTGCTACGCAAAATAAAAAGGCCGAACACGTCGGCCTTTTAGCAAAGAAGGGAGAATTACAGTAAACGGCGTGCGGCTTCTACCACGATTTTCACCGCGTGGCTTTCCGTTTGCTTCATCGTTTCTGCATTCGGGATCTCTTGCTGAGTACGGTTGACGATAACGCCAGCAACCATACCTGCACGCAGACCCTGGCTTGCGCACATGGTCAGCAGCGTCGCAGATTCCATTTCATAGTTCATGACGCCCATCGACTGCCACTCTTCCATAGAGCCTTTGAAACGGCTCACTACGCGGCCAGAGAAGGTGTCATAACGCTCCTGGCCCGGGTAGAAGGTGTCTGAAGACGCGGTAACGCCTACGTGGGTGGTCGCACCGATAGATTTTGCCGCTTCCACCAGCGCGGTGGTGCACTCGAAGTCTGCAACAGCCGGGAATTCCATTGGTGCAAAGTGCAGGCTCGCACCGTCCAGACGGACAGATGCGGTAGTCACCAGTACATCACCCACATTGATATGCGGCTGAATAGCGCCAGTCGTACCGATACGCAGGAAGGTACGGATGCCCAGTTGCGCCAGTTCTTCTACGGCGATGGAGGTGGACGGGCCGCCGATACCGGTAGAGCAAACGATCACGGCTTTACCATCCAGTTCAGCACGCCAGGTAGTGAACTCGCGATGAGATGCCAGCTTGACCGGCTTATCCATCAGCGCGGCGATCTTTTCCACACGCTCCGGGTCGCCAGGGACGATAGCGAGCTGGGCCCCTTGTAAATCGTTCTTAGTGAGGCCGAGATGAAAAACATCAGACTTAGACATAAAAACTCCTCTGTGAATCGGTTTTGTCAGAAGAAGCAAAAACACACTTTACCGAAGGCATAAACATCTTTTCGTGACAGCCATCACTATGACGCAAATCAATTGCATTGATTTACCGTGAAATGGTGATGACCATCACATTAATGGCGCAATGTAAGGAAGCCTTGCACAAAAGATAGACCGTTTGAGGCAATGTGGTTCGTTGCATATGTCTATAGTTAACAATGCGCTATTTTGCATAATATTTAAGGGTACGGAGAATACCATGACAACACGACAATCTGGTTTTGCACCTGCTGTATCCCCACCGTCGTCCACGACGGTTCACACCCCGGATAACGCGATTATCGCCGGAGTGACATCAATTCCATCACAAGGCGATGATATGCCTGCGTATCACGCACGACCGCAACAGACCGATGGTCCGCTGCCCATCGTCATTGTTGTGCAGGAAATTTTTGGTATTCATGAGCACATTCGTGATGTTTGCCGTCGACTGGCGCTGGAAGGTTATCTGGCTATTGCACCCGAACTCTATTTTCGCGAGGGCGATCCCAGTGACTTTGCCGATATCCCGACGCTTCTAAGCGGCCTGGTGGCGAAAGTTCCCGACTCACAGGTCCTGGCGGATCTGGACCATGTTGCCAGTTGGGCCTCCCGCAACGGCGGCGATGTGCATCAATTAATGATGACGGGTTTTTGCTGGGGTGGACGTATTACCTGGCTGTATGCCGCACACAATCCACAGCTAAAAGCGGCGGTGGCGTGGTATGGCAAATTGGTTGGCGATAAAACGCTGAACTCCCCCAAACACCCTGTCGATATTGCCACCGATCTGAACGCTCCCGTGTTGGGACTGTATGGCGGTCAGGATACCAGTATTCCACAGGACAGCGTGGAAACCATGCGTCAGGCATTACGAGCCGCCAATGCTAAAGCGGAAATCGTCGTCTATCCCGATGCTGGCCATGCGTTTAATGCCGATTATCGCCCGAGCTATCACGAAGAGTCCGCGAAAGATGGCTGGCAGAGAATGCTGGAGTGGTTTGCGCAATACGGTGAGAAGAGATAATCGAGTCGGTCGGGTAAGGCAAAACCGCTACCCGACCTATTGCCCGGAGCGGCTTCGCTGACCGGGCCTACGTATCGTTAAGCCTGACGCAGATTCTGCGCAGCTTTGACCATATTAGCCAGCGCAGCCCGAGTTTCCGGCCAGCCGCGCGTTTTCAGGCCACAGTCCGGGTTCACCCACAGACGCTCAGCCGGAATACGCTGTTGCGCTTTCTTCAGCAGGGCTTCAATCCACTCTACACTCGGGACGTTCGGTGAGTGAATATCATAGACGCCCGGCCCGATTTCGTTCGGGTAATCGAACTCTTCAAACGACTCCAGCAGTTCCATATCAGAGCGTGAGGTTTCGATGGTGATCACGTCCGCATCCAGCGCAGCAATGGAATCCATGATGTCGTTAAACTCGCAGTAACACATATGGGTGTGGATCTGAGTTTCATCCCTCGCCACCGCAGCGTTGATGCGGAAGGCTTCAACGCCCCATTCCAGATATGCCGCCCAGTCACTGCGACGCAGCGGCAGGCCTTCACGCAGTGCAGGTTCATCAATCTGGATAATACCGATACCCGCCGCTTCCAGATCTGCCACTTCATCACGCAACGCCAACGCAATCTGTTTCGCGATCGTTTCACGGGTCACATCTTCACGCGGGAACGACCAGCAAAGAATGGTCACCGGTCCGGTCAGCATGCCTTTAACCGGTTTGTCAGTCAGCGACTGCGCGTATTTAGCCCACTCAACGGTAATCGCTTCCGGGCGGCTGACGTCGCCAATCACCACCGGCGGTTTCACGCAGCGAGAGCCGTAGCTCTGCACCCAACCATTCTGGGTAAAGACGAAGCCGTCCAGATGTTCGCCAAAGTATTCGACCATGTCGTTACGTTCAGCTTCACCGTGTACCAGTACGTCGAGGCCCAGACGTTCCTGCTCAACAATCGCCTGTTTGATATGTTCTGCGATCCCTGTACGGTAGTTGCCTGCATCCAGGTTGCCCTTTTTGAAGTCCAGGCGCAGACCGCGAATCTCCGTGGTTTGCGGGAATGAGCCGATAGTGGTGGTCGGCCATGCTGGCAGATTAAAGCGGGCACGTTGCGCCTCGGCGCGAACCGGGTAAGCGTTGGCGCGTTGGCTGTCCTGGGCGGTGATCGCCGCCAGACGTTTTTCCACTGCGGCGTTGTGTACACGGGTGGAGTGGCGACGCGCCTGAATCGGTGCGCTCCATTCAACCAGCGCCGCGGTATCACCGCTGTTCAGCGCATCACGCAGTAGCGCCAGCTCTCCGCATTTTTGCAGCGCGAAGGCAAACCAACTCTTCACTTCGGCATCCAGGCGGGTTTCAACACTCAGGTCAATTGGGCTGTGCAGCAGAGAACATGAAGACGCCACCCACAGCGAGCGTTTCCCAACGATATCTTTAATTTGCGCGTATTTTTCGCTGAGATCGGCGCGCCAGACATTACGACCATTTACCAGACCCGCTGACAGCAGCCAGTCGGCAGGCAGGCGTTTGTGCAGCTCGGCGACATCATCTTTGCCATGGACCAGGTCAACATGCAGACCCTGCACCGGCAGCGCGGTAATGGTCTCCAGGTTTGGCGTTACGCCTTCGAAGTAGGTGGTCAGCAGCAACTTCACCTGGCCCTGCAGGGCGTCATAAGCCGGTTTAAAAGCATTCAACCACACTTGCGGCAGCTCCAGTACCAGAGCAGGCTCATCAATCTGCACCCACTCAATACCGCGTTTCGCCAGCTCAGCCAGCACCTGCTGGTAAACCGGCAGAATGTCGTTGAGCAGGCTCAGGCGGTCAAACTGTTCGCCCTTCACTTTCCCCAGCCAGAGGTAAGTTACCGGGCCAAGCAGTACGGGTTTTACCTTGTGACCGAGCGCCAGCGCTTCGTCCACTTCATCCAGCAGTTGGGTCCAGGTCAGTTTGAACTGCTGACCTTTGGTGAACTCCGGCACCATGTAGTGATAGTTGGTATTAAACCATTTGGTCATTTCTGCCGCCGCCGCCGGTTCACCCGTCGGTGCACGGCCACGGCCAATACGGAATAAGGTATCGATATCGACGGAGCCATCTTTATTTTGATGGCGAGCCGGAACGTTGCCGAGCAGCAGGCTGGTGGTCAGGACGTGATCGTACCAGGCAAAATCACCCACCGGCAGCAGGTCTATACCCGCCTGTTTCTGCTGCTCCCAGTGGCGGGCACGCAGCTCGCGGCCAACGGTCAGCAAATCTTCACGGGAAGAATTACCCGCCCAGTAACTTTCTTGCGCTTTTTTCAACTCGCGACGCAGGCCAACGCGAGGAAAACCGAGGGTGTGATTCAATATTGTCATTTTTCTTCCTCTAATTATATGTAAATCCTATGGATTTTGAATTTAGGGAAGGCGGCAAGTTTGTTCATCCCCGGGAGCTTACTGAAGTAAGAGACCGGGGTGGAGAAACGCAGCCAACGCACCATAAATTTAAAAGACGAAGGATTTTAGCCGTCCAGATGTTTACACATCCATATTTGCCAGTTACTGTATATTCCTCAAGCGCAATTTGTTCATGCCGAAGTGAAGGACTTTCATGATCGAGATTAAACACCTGAAAACGCTCCAGGCGTTGCGGAACAGTGGCTCTCTGGCAGCAGCAGCGGCCACGTTGCATCAGACGCAATCCGCCCTTTCTCACCAGTTCAGCGATCTGGAGCAGCGCCTTGGCTTTCGGCTTTTTGTCCGCAAGAGCCAGCCTTTGCGTTTTACGCCACAGGGTGAAATTCTGCTCCAGTTGGCAAACCAGGTATTGCCGCAAATAGGTCGCGCGCTGCAGGCATGCAACGAACCGCAGCAAACCCGATTACGTATCGCTATCGAATGCCACAGTTGCATTCAGTGGCTGACGCCCGCGTTGGAGAATTTTCGTGCCAACTGGCCGCAGGTGGAGATGGATTTTAAATCCGGTGTGACCTTCGATCCGCAACCGGCGCTACAGCAGGATGAGCTGGATCTGGTGATGACATCCGACATTCTGCCGCGCAGCGGATTGCACTACTCACCGATGTTCGATTTTGAAGTACGCCTGATCCTGGCCCCCGACCATCCGCTGGCCAGCAAAACGCAAATCACGCCGGAAGATTTGGCCAGCGAAACTCTGCTTATTTATCCGGTGCAGCGTAGTCGGTTGGATGTCTGGCGGCATTTCCTGCAGCCCGCAGGCATCAGTCCGTCGCTGAAGAGTGTGGATAACACACTGCTGCTGATTCAGATGGTTGCCGCAAAAATGGGTATCGCGGCTTTGCCGCACTGGGTAGTAGAGAGTTTTGAACGCCAGGGTCTGGTCGTAACCAAAACCCTGGGCGATGGGTTGTGGAGCCGACTGTACGCCGCCGTGCGCGACGGAGAACAGCGCCAGCCGGTAACAGAAGCGTTTATTCGTTCAGCGCGGAATCACGCCTGTGACCACCTGCCGTTTGTGCGGAGTGCGGAACGACCCACTTACGATGTACCCACAGTGAAGCCACTATCACAGCCGCGCCAATGATAAAGCTTGGCCAGTGCGGTTGTTGGTGCCAGATAGCCAGATTGACCAGCAGCCCCGCCGGCACATGCATATTGTTCATAATGCCCAACGTACCGGCATCCACCTGGGTCGCGCCGTAGTTCCACATAAAGTAACCAATGCCGGACGCTGCCACGCCAAGAAACACCAGAATTCCCCACTGTAGCGTAGTTGCAGGCATTTTCTGAGCATTGCCCAGCATGAACCAGGCCACGACCGCCACCATAAAGGCACCCATGTAAAACCAGGCAAAGGCGTTGTGTTGTGGCATCGGGCGCGTTTCCATCAGGCGTTTGTAACCCACCATACCGATGGCAAAGCTAATGTTAGAAAGCTGTACCAGCAGCAGGCCGGTCCAGAAGTGGCTGGTCACCTGATCGTAACGGATAATCCCTGCGCCAATTACCGCCAGTAGTGCGCTGAACGCATAGCTCCAACGTAAACGGCGCCCGCTCATCAGGTCATAAATTAGCGTAATGTACAACGGCGTCAGAACGGTAAAGAGCAGCAATTCTGAAACCGTCAGATACAGATAGGCGTGAAAACTCAGCATATACATAATGCCAAGCTGCATGGCTCCCACCAGCATATACAGCGCGATTGTTTTTACGCTGTGCCCACGGGTACGCAAAAACGGAAAAAACACCAGAGCCGCCAGCCCAACGCGCACCAGCACCGCAAAATAGCTATCGACATGACCGGCAAGGTACTCGCCAAACAGGCTGAAGGAAAAGGCCCACAGAATTGTGGTAATGATGAGTAACGCCACAATGGATGTCTCTTAACAAAAGGTACACCCATTGTAGCGAAGAACACGGTTGACAACTGGTCAACTAACGACCAACAACGTTACTGCAGAAAAAGCTCTCGCAGATAATGCGGCACGGCATCATCGGCATTGAGGCCAATCACGTCCAGTTCCGGATGCAGATCCTTCAGGCGTTGATGCGCGTTGCCCATGATACAGCCTTTGCCTGCCATGGAGAGCATCTCCGCGTCGTTCATACCGTCGCCGAAGGCGATACAGTCCTTCAGGCTATAGCCCATCGCTTTCGCCACAGCTTCCAGCGCATGGCCTTTCGACACGCCACCTGCCATCACTTCCAGACACGTCAGTGTGGAGAAACTGACGTTCACGCGATCGCCCCAGCGGGCGTTAATCGCCTGTTCCAGCGGCAGCAACCTTTCGTGAGAATCGGTGGTGAAAAACACTTTGCTAACGCCTTCCGGCTCCAGCAGTGCAGGTTCAAACAGTGAATAATTGAATACCGCCTCTTTAAAGAAACGCATTTCTTCCGGGCGGTGGCGGTTCATGAACCACTCATCATCGCGGTAAACATTCGTCACGATATCCGGGTTGGCGTTCACAACGCCAAACAGATCGCTGGCAATGTCGCGATCCAGGTTGTGGGAAAACACCAGATTTCCGTCAGGATCGTGCACGCGGGCACCGTTGGACGTGATCATGTAGGTTTTAATGCCGAGGTTATCGCGAATTTGCCCCACATCAACATGATGACGACCGGTGGCAAACACGAAGTGAACACCGCGAGCCGTCAGAAGTTTCAGCGTCTCTTTGGCATAAGGGGACAAAGTATGGTCGGGAGAAAGCAGCGTACCGTCTAAATCAGACGCAACAACCTGATACATAAGAAAATTAAACCTCTAGGAAAAGCGAGTTCCGCTGGATGAGTTATGCCTGTTGAAAAAATCAACAATGGCGTTAAGCGCGACTGAGCGCATTGCGTCCTTTTCGAAAAGGATCTCATGGTACGCGCCTTTTATGACAAGCGGCTGACCTCCTTCTACCGGATGGCCTGCTGCAGCGCGGAGTTCACAAAAACGATCGTGCATGCGGTTATCCACCACACGCTCTTCTTCGGCCTGAATAAGCAGCGCTGGCGTTGCGTCATCACCCGCTCCGGCCAGAACCTGTTCGCCCGCCTGAATACCTTCACGCACCCAGTGATAGGTAGGGCCACCCACACGTAACCGCGGATCATCTGCGTAAAAGCGTAGGTTACGCCGATAGCGCTGTCGACTATGGGTTAGTGCATTCATACCGAATGGCAGCGCCCGCCAGCGGCCGGTCCCCATCGCATAGCCTTCACGGATGCGTGGATGCCCTTCAGCCCAGTCAAGAATGTGGCGCACCATCCAGTCGGGAAAACGCATCACGATACCAAACATGGGCGCACAAAGCGCAATGGCATCACATTGATTGGGATGGCGCTGCAGGAACAAGGTGGCAATCGCGCCGCCCATGGAATGCGCCAGTATATAGCGTTTTCGCCACGGGCCAGGCTGTACTTCCTGCTGCCAGAAGGCGGCTAAATCATCGACGTAGTCATTAAAGTTATCGACATGACCACGATGCGGGTCCGATAACATCCGCCCGGAACGCCCCTGACCACGGTGATCGATAATGAGTACGTCAAAACCAGAATGAAACAGGTCATACGCCAGCTCAGCGTATTTCACATAGCTTTCAATGCGCCCGGGACAGACAACGATGACGCGATCGTTTTTTTCGGCACGAAAGCGAACAAAATGTACGGGAACATCATCTACACCCGTAAACTCCGCTTCCTCCCGTTGCTGCCAGAAATCTGTCAGTGGACCCATGGAAAAAGCGGCAAACGCGTTTTCTCTTGTTTCCCAGTCTTTTTGCTGCTGAAACATCGGGTATCCAGCCTCGCTGACCAAGTAAAATCGTTTTTTTCGCCGCACCTGATACAACGCAACGGCAGTAGCGTATTGTGGCATAAAAATAGACAATCCGGGAGTTTCTCATGACCTTTGAATGGTGGTTCGCCTACCTGCTGACCTCTATTATTTTGAGCTTGTCTCCGGGCTCTGGCGCAATCAACACCATGACCACCGCCATCAGTCACGGCTATCGTGGCGCCAGCGCCTCTATTGCCGGTTTGCAGACCGGGCTTGGCATTCATATCGTACTGGTTGGTGTTGGGCTGGGGACACTGTTCTCACGTTCAGTCATCGCGTTTGAAGTACTGAAGTGGGCGGGAGCGGCCTATTTGATTTGGTTGGGTATTCAGCAATGGCGGGCAGCGGGCGCTATCGATCTGAACACCATGGCAAACACGCAAACACGCAGCCGCCTGTTCAAACGCGCGGTCTTCGTCAACCTGACCAACCCAAAGAGCATTGTGTTTCTCGCCGCCCTGTTCCCACAGTTCATCATGCCGCAAGAACCTCAGGTCATGCAGTATGTGGTGCTTGGTATCACCACCATCGTGGTCGATATCATTGTGATGATCGGTTACGCGACGCTGGCCACCCGCATTGCGGGCTGGATTAAGGGGCCAAAGCAAATGAAGGCGCTGAACAAGGTGTTTGGTTCACTGTTTATGCTGATAGGCGCCCTGCTGGCGTCGGCAAGGCATGCGTGATGTGAGTGCCGGATGACGCTAACGCTTATCCGGCCTGCAGGTAAATTAACGCGAAATAATCAGGTGAATACCGAAGCCTGCAAACAGTGCGCCAGCGAATCCATCGATCCACTTCGCCAGACGCTGATAACCACGACGCATTTTCGGCAGTGCAAACAGGCTGGCGACCACGGTAAACCACGCCAGCGTTTCCACGATGATTAGGGCAAAGATCCCCCAGCGCGCGCCCGTTCCTACATTATCGCCAACGAACAATGAGAACACGGAGCCAAAGTAGATAATGGCTTTAGGGTTCGCCAGGTTGGTGAGCAGACCTTTTAAAAAGCTGCGCCCGCTCTGTGCCAGTTCAACCTGTGGTGTTGGAGTCGCAACACTCTGCTTTTTAAACGCGCCGCGCAGCATCTGGTAGCCCATCCAACACAGATACAGCCCCCCGCCGACCATAATAATGGTATGCAGCCAGGCCATTTTTTCGATAATCAGGTGTAAACCGAGCAGTGCCACGCCAGCCCATACCATGACGCCACAGGTAATACCCAGCACACCCATCATCGCTTCTTTACGCGAACGGCTCACAGCTGTTTGAGAGACAAAGAAAAAATCGGGACCGGGACTCATCAGTGCAACGATATGCACCAACGCAACGGTGAAAAATAGCGTTAACATAAAAATGACTCGCGGGGGAATAGTTCAGTGAGTCACCATCCTGGCACTTTTTTGCCCGGCTGACTACTCTTCGTCGTCGCCATCAACGTGCGCACGAATAAGCGCCATAAACTCTTTGCCGAAACGCTCAAGTTTACGCATGCCCACGCCGTTGACGCTTAACATTTCGCTCGGAGAAACCGGCATCTGCTCGGCCATTTCTATCAGCGTCGCATCGTTGAAAACCACATACGGCGGGATATTTTCTTCATCGGCAATCGCCTTACGCAGCTTACGCAATTTGGCGAAGAGCTTGCGGTCGTAGTTGCCACCGAAGGATTTCTGCATCGCACGCGGTTTCAGCGCCACAATACGCGGCACGGCAAGTTGTAACGAGATTTCGCCACGCAGAACCGGTCGTGCGGCTTCGGTTAACTGTAACGCAGAGTGATGGGCAATATTCTGCGTCACCAGACCAAGGTGAATCAATTGGCGGATCACACTCACCCAATGTTCATGGCTCTGTTCACGACCAATGCCATAGACCGGCAGCTTGTCATGAGCCAGCTCGCGAATACGTTGGTTATTGGCTCCGCGCAAGACTTCCACGACATATCCCATACCAAAGCGTTGGTTGACGCGGTAGATTGTCGACAGCGCCTTACGCGCATCCATTAAACCATCGTACTGTTTTGGCGGGTCGAGACAAATATCGCAGTTGCCGCACGGCTCCTGACGCCCTTCACCAAAATAATTCAGCAATACCAGACGACGACAGGTTTGCGCCTCGGCAAACGCTCCCATCGCATTGAGTTTATGCCGTTCAATATCCAGTAACTGCCCGGCTGGTTTCTCTTCCAGGCAACGGCGTAACCATGCCATATCAGCGGGATCGTAAAACAGCATCGCTTCCGCAGGCAGGCCATCACGCCCTGCACGGCCGGTTTCCTGGTAATAAGATTCGATGTTACGCGGGATATCAAAATGCACCACAAAGCGTACGTTAGGTTTGTTGATTCCCATCCCGAACGCTACGGTCGCCACCACGATTTGCAGGTCATCGCGTTGGAATTTTTCCTGCACCTCGGCACGTACACTGTTTTCCAGTCCAGCATGATAGGCCCCCGCGCTGATGCCACGACTTTGCAGACGCGCTGCGGTGTCTTCGACCTTCGCGCGGCTGTTACAGTAAATAATGCCGGACTTGCCGCGCTGTTCTTGTACATAGCGCATCAGCTGATCGAGCGGCTTAAACTTCTCCATCAGCATGTAGCGAATATTCGGCCGGTCAAAACTGCTGATCTGAATGAGCGGATCGTTCAACCCCAGCAGACGCACAATATCCAGGCGAGTGGTGTCATCAGCAGTCGCGGTCAGCGCCACGAACGGCAGCGTCGGGAAACGCTGACGCAATTGCCCCAACGCGGCGTATTCAGGGCGGAAATCGTGCCCCCATTGCGAGATGCAGTGCGCTTCATCAACGGCCAGCAACACCGGATTCCAGTGCGCCAGATGTTCGAGGAAGTTATCCAGCATCAAACGTTCGGGCGCAATGTACAGCAAGCGAATTTGCCCGCTGCGACAGCCAGCCATGACCTCAAGCTGCTGTTCACGACTTTGGGTAGAGTTCAGACACGCCGCCGCCACGCCGTTTGCTAATAATTGGTCGACCTGATCTTTCATCAGGGAAATAAGCGGCGAGACAACAACGGTGAGTCCGTTCAGCAATAATGCGGGGATTTGATAGCACAGGGATTTACCACCACCGGTCGGCATGACGACCAGGCAGTCGCGACCAGAAAGCACAGTATCGATAATTTCTTCCTGCCCAGGGCGAAACTGTTGGTAGCCAAAGGTTTCCTGCAAAACCTGTTTAGCGCCCATTTCCAGATTCAACACTTCCGCCTGCGCCACATTAACCCCATTAGCCTTAAAGAAAAACAGGCGCTATTTTCAGCGCCTGAGAGAGAAACTGCAATGATTAAAATGCTATCAAACCTATCAGAAGATATCGTTGAGCATCACACCCACACCCACACGCGTCTGATTGAAATTGTAGTCGATCAGCGATTCGCCGTAGCCGCTATAGACCTGGGTGTAGAAGCGAACATGCTTAGTGATCGGGTAGCTCGCGCCGATTTCAGCACCACCGTAACCGGTATTCCAGTTGTACTGGCCTTTCACGCTGATGACGGCATCACCGAGGTGATAGCCCATTTTCAGCTGGTAGTAGCCCATGTATTTGGTGATGTCGGGGTTATCGTCAGTGCTGCCGATGACGTACCACGGTTTAACCTCCACCAGCCAGTTGCCATTTTCAGCCATCAGACGAGTGTACAGACGGTTCCAGCTACGCGAGGTGGGATCGGATCGCCCATTTGAATCATGGTTATAGCCCATTTCGACATCACGTAGCGTCCAGCCAGCAACGCGATAATCCGTGGCGAAACCCAGAAACAGCTGCGGCTCGTAGTTAGTTTCACGAAACGGTGAAGACTCTTCACTATTAGAAAGCTGCCACCAGGATTTCTGAGTATATGAACCACCGAGCACTGAATTCGGGCCCAAAATCCCGCGCCAAAGCGGAAATGCCAGGCTTAGCTGAAACTTAACCTCATCTTTGCGCGCATTATCCGACCAGTTATAGCTGCTGATCGCCTCTTTGTTCATGTCGCTGGTATTGGTGTAGATGAGATAGTTGGTGTCATAGGGGTACAGCGTGAAAGGATTATCGTGTTCTTGCAGCATATTGGCGATAATACTGCCTCTCACTGCTGGTGCATCATGAATCTCTTTCACTGTCGCTTCCTGCGCATACGCGGTCAACGGCAGCATGACTGCTGGTAGTAACCAACCCAGAATCGCCCGCATCGGTAGTGTTCTCCTGAACCAAAATATTGATGAATTGTATAATTATCTACCAAGTATTCTACATACTTAGCTAGTTCCTCGTTAGTTATCCCGTCCTAAAGTAGAAAACAACAAATAATAAGCATAATATCAACATTTCATTAACCAATAAGGTGTCGGGATCGTATGTCTGCTGTTCTTACTGCTGAGCAAGCCCTTAAATTAGTGGGTGAAATGTTTGTCTATCATATGCCGTTTAATCGGGCATTGGGGCTGGAACTGGAACGTTATGAAAAAGAATTTGCGCAATTAGCGTTTAATAACCAACCGATGATGGTCGGCAACTGGGCACAAAGCATCCTGCACGGCGGGGTGATCGCCTCAGCGCTGGACGTTGCCGCCGGGCTGGTGTGCGTTGGCAGTACGCTAACCCGCCACGAGACCATCAGCGAGGACGAGCTACGCCAGCGAATGTCACGAATGGGCACCATCGATCTGCGCGTTGATTACCTGCGACCAGGCAGAGGAAATCGCTTTACGGCCACCAGCAGTCTGCTGCGAGCAGGCAATAAAGTGGCAGTCGCGCGGGTGGAACTGCACAACGAAGAACAGCTTTATATCGCCAGTGCAACTGCCACTTATATGGTGGGGTAAGCGCCTGAAAAAAGGTAAACTACGGTTACTTTTCTGCAATGAGTTCTCCCAATGGATGCTAAACAAACGCGGCAGGGCGTGTTACTCGCTCTTGCTGCCTATTTTATTTGGGGTATCGCTCCCGCCTACTTCAAACTGATTTACTACGTCCCGGCGGATGAGATCCTGACGCACCGCGTCATCTGGTCATTTTTCTTTATGGTGGCGCTGATGAGCGTTAGTCGCCAATGGTCAGGTGTCAAAACGCTGCTGCAAACGCCAAAGAAGATTTTTCTGCTGGCGCTCTCGGCGGTCCTAATCGGCGGAAACTGGCTGCTCTTTATCTGGGCGGTCAATAACCACCATATGCTGGAAGCCAGCCTCGGTTACTTTATTAACCCACTGGTAAATATCGTGTTGGGGATGATTTTCCTCGGAGAACGCTTCCGCCGTATGCAGTGGCTGGCAGTACTGTTAGCCGCCTGCGGCGTACTGGTACAGCTGTGGACCTTTGGATCGCTGCCAATAATCGCCTTGGGACTGGCGTTCAGCTTTGCTTTCTATGGTCTGGTGCGCAAGAAAATCGCTGTCGAAGCACAAACCGGCATGCTGATCGAAACTCTGTGGCTCTTACCCATTGCGGCCATCTATCTGTTTGGTATCGCAGACAGCCCGACCAGCCATATGGGTCAGAACCCCATGTCACTCAATCTGCTGCTGATTGCTGCGGGTGTCGTGACCACTATCCCACTGCTGTGCTTTACCGGTGCGGCAACCCGTTTACGTCTATCCACGCTGGGCTTTTTCCAGTATATCGGGCCAACGCTGATGTTCCTGCTGGCGGTAACGTTCTACGGTGAAGTGCCGGGAGCGGATAAAATGGTCACCTTCGCCTTTATCTGGGTAGCGCTGGCAATTTTCGTGATGGATGCAATTTATACGCAAAGACGGGTACGTCGGAACTGAAGAAGTGCCGGATGGAGGCTACGCCTTATCCGGCCTACGGAGATGTGCTTTTGTAGGCCGGATAAGCGAAGCGCCATCCGGCATATCATTACAGCCAGTTCTTGCGCTTAAAGTACAGATACGGCGCCAGACCTGCGAGCATCATAAAGACAATCGCGCCAGGATAACCGAAGCTCCAGTGCAGCTCAGGCATAAACTCAAAGTTCATGCCATAGCTGGAAGCGACCAGCGTCGGCGGCAGGAACACGACAGAAACCACCGAGAAGATCTTGATGATGCGGTTCTGCTCGATGTTGATAAAGCCCATCGCCGCCTGCATCAGGAAGTTAACTTTCTGGAACAGTGATTCGTTGTGCGGCAACAGGGACTCGATATCGCGCAGGATCTCACGCGCCTGCTCCAGCTGACTACCCGGCAGACGCGCTTTGCGCACCAGGAAGTTCAGTGCGCGCTGGGTATCCATCAGACACAGACGTACCTTCCAGCCGATATCTTCCAGCTCCGCCAGCGTGGACAGCGCTTCGTCGTACTCATCACCCTGACGCCCTTCCATGATCACACGGCTGAGTTTTTCCAGATCGCTATAGATGTTTTCTATCTCATCTGCCAACTGTTCTATTTTGGTTTCGAACAGATCGAGCAGCAGCTCATAGGCGTTGCCATCCACCATCGCCTGATTACGCGCACGCATGCGGTACAGGCGAAATGCCGGTAGCTCACGTTCGCGTAGGGTAAACAAGCGGCCTTCGCGAATGGTAAATGCGACAGTTGAGTTGCCCGCGTGATCGTCGGCGTCTTCATAAAAGAAGAAGGAGTGGATATGCAAACCGTCTTCGTCTTCAAAAAAACGTGCGGATGCTTCGATGTCTTCCAGTTCAGGGCGCGTGGCCAGATTCTGGCCCAAGTCCTTTTGCACACGGTTTCGTTCATCGTCGTCCGGCTCGACTAAATCAACCCAGACCGAACTGGCCAGGTGCTCGATCTCATCCGCCTCAAGACGTGTTAAACGATTGTTTTCCAGTTGAAATGCGCTCAGCATGACCGGGACTCCCAATGCAAAAAATTATCGGACAGTTCGGTGGGCACACAGAAACAAATTGGGTTTCAGACCATTAAACAGCCTGACTCAGCGCGACGGGAAAAAACAGAAGGTCGCTGACAACCGCGAAGGCTATCAGCAAAAAGGGATAGCCTTAGGAGTTGATCCTGGATGACAGGATAATGAGCCAGTATCTACTGGGTGTGTCCAAGGCGAATGTCCTCTTAGCGTAATCGTGCGCGCATGTTACGCCAGCAAAATTTTGACGTCAACACGCAACGGATGGCGAAAAAGTAATAATTTCCCCTTATACAGAAAGGTTAGCAGAGGGGAATTATTTATCTATGATTTCAGAATATTAACCGACAGATAGCCGGATGGCGGCTTCGCCTTATCCGGCCTACAAATAAAAATGTACCCGGTCTGTAGGCCGGATAAGGCGCTACAGCGTCGCCATCCGGCAAAGCAGAACCGATCACACCGTTTCCAGTCTGGCGTAGGCCGCCACCAACCATTTGATGCCCTGCCCCTGGAACGCCACCTGCAGGCGACTATGCTCACCGCTGCCTTCGAGATTGACGATTGTGCCTTCGCCAAACTTGGCGTGGCGCACACGCTGGCCAAGCTTATAACCGGTGTCGTTCTCCGCCATTGGCGTTCCCATCCGTTGATGGCTGACCGGGCGGCTGACGGTGGCACGCAGGCGAACCTCTTCCACGCACGCTTCCGGCAGTTCGCCGATAAAGCGCGATGGGCGATGGTACACCTCTTTGCCGTACAGACGGCGCGTTTCGGCATAGGTTAGTGTCAGCTTCTGCATAGCACGGGTGACGCCGACATAGGCCAGACGGCGTTCTTCTTCCAGACGACCACCTTCGTCCAGCGACATCTGGCTGGGGAACATACCTTCTTCCATCCCCACGATAAACACCTGCGGGAACTCAAGGCCTTTCGCCGAGTGCAGGGTCATCAGCTGTACCGCGTCCTGCCAGGTATCCGCCTGCCCTTCGCCCGCTTCCAGCGCGGCGTGGGAGAGAAATGCCTGCAGCGGCATTAAATCTTCATCTTCTTCGTTGTAGCTGAACTGGCGTGTTGCTGTGACCAGTTCGTCTAAGTTTTCGATACGTGTCTGGCCTTTCTCGCCTTTCTCCTGCTCGTACATCATGCGCAGGCCGGAGTCTTTCACCACCCGGTCTGTTTGCACATGCAGTGGCATATCGGCCGTTTCCTGCGCCAGGGCATCAATCAGCTCCATAAAACGCTGTAGCGCGCTGGCAGCACGACCGGCAAGGGCTTTTTCCTGTAGCAACTCACGACATGCCTGCCACAGCGTCAACTGGCGGTCACGCGAGGTCTGACGCACCACATCTAAAGTACGATCGCCAATCCCGCGGGTTGGCGTATTCACCACGCGTTCAAACGCAGCATCATCGTTGCGGTTAGCGATCAAACGCAGGTAAGAGAGCGCATCTTTGATTTCCTGGCGTTCAAAGAAGCGCATACCGCCGTAAATACGGTACGGCATGCTGGCCTGTAACAACGCCTCTTCCAGTACGCGCGACTGGGCGTTGCTACGATACAGAATGGCGCATTGTTCCAGCGCGCCGCCGTTGTCCTGCCAGGTCTTGATACGGTTGACCACAAAGCGCGCTTCATCCAGTTCGTTGAACGCGCAGTACAGAGAGATCGGTTCACCGTCGGCGCCGTCAGTCCACAGCTTTTTACCCAGACGCCCGTTGTTGTTTTCAATCAGCGCGTTGGCCGCGCTGAGGATGTTGTTGGTCGAACGGTAGTTCTGCTCCAGACGGATGGTTTCTGCACCGGGGAAGTCAGTGAGGAAGCGCTGGATGTTTTCCACCTGCGCGCCGCGCCAGCCGTAGATCGACTGATCGTCATCACCCACGATCATCACTTTGCCGGTATCGCCCGCCAGCAGACGGATCCACGCGTACTGAATGTTGTTGGTATCCTGGAATTCGTCCACCAGGATATTGGTAAAGCGTTCGCGGTAGTGCTGCAGGATATGCGGCTTGTTGAGCCACAGTTCATGGGCGCGCAGCAGCAGCTCGGCGAAATCCACCAGCCCCGCGCGGTCACACGCCTCCTGGTACGCCTGATAGACTTTCTGCCAGGTTTGCTCAACTGGGTTGCCATAGCTCTGTAAATGGTGCGGGCGCAGCCCTTCGTCTTTCTGGCTGTTGATGAACCACATCGCCTGACGCGGTGGCCACTGCTTCTCATCCAGATTCATTGCTTTGATAAGGCGCTTGAGCAGACGCAACTGGTCTTCGCTGTCGAGGATCTGGAAATCCTGCGGCAGATTCGCATCCATATGGTGCGCACGCAGCAGACGGTGTGCCAGGCCATGGAACGTCCCCACCCACATACCGCCCTGGCTGGTTCCCATGATCTGACCAATACGGTGGCGCATTTCTGCCGCCGCTTTGTTGGTAAACGTCACCGCCATAATGGAGTACGGCGAGTTGTTCTCAACCGTCAGTAACCAGGCAATACGGTGCACCAGCACACGCGTTTTACCACTCCCCGCGCCCGCCAGAACCAGCATGTTGCTGCGTGGCGCGGCCACCGCTTCACGCTGTTTGTCATTAAGGCTGTCGAGCAGGTAAGAAACGTCCATTGGCACCGCCGCGTAAAAGTAGGTAGGGCGGATAAGCGTAGCGCCATCCGCCAAAAAGCTGGGTATATATACAGAGTTCTGTTGGTGATTATATCAGCGAGGTCAGAGATGCCAACTGTGAAATTTCGATATGCGGCAGCAAACGGCTGTCTGCGGTTTGCATCAGGTCGGCATTTTCCGGTTTGATCCAGCAAGCCTGCATGCCGCAACGAATGGCACCTGCGACGTCTGTCGTCAGGTCATCGCCCACGTGCAGAATCTCACCTACCGGCATTTTTAGTTTTTCCGCGGCCAGCGAGTACATATCGCTGAACGGTTTTGATCGCCCATCCGGGCCCGCACGCAGCACAAACTCAAAGTAATCCCCCAGACCAAACAGCTCTGGTTGCGCATTACCGTTGGTGATCGCCACCAGCGGCCATTTGCGAGCCAGTGCCTTTAATGTGTCATGCGTTGTCTGCGGGACGTCAATACGGCTACGCCATTTGGCGAAATTCATCATCGCCGCGTTCGCCCCCATCAGCGCCTCTGCTGTCGACAGCCCAGCTTCCAGCATAGCGCGCTCGACGGCACGATGACGCCAACGGGTAACGTCGTGGTAGATTTCCGGTTCAGCGTCGCGCACAACCTGGCGTAAACGCTGGAGGTCGCTATTTTGTAACGCGCGCAGCGCGGGATGGTAATTTTGGACAAACGCGAGCGCTTCCTGCTCGGTGCGTGTGATAACGGGACGGTTATCGTAAAGGGTATCATCAAGGTCAAAGGTGAGCGCAGAAATGCGCCCCAAAGGCCGGTAAAAACGCATTATTTCCCCCGTTTGGCGCGTGGATGCGCCGCATCGTACACTGAAGCCAGGTGTTGAAAGTCAAGATGGGTATAGATTTGGGTCGTTGAGAGGTTGGCATGGCCCAATAACTCCTGCACACCGCGCAGATCGCCGCTCGACTCCAGCATATGTGTCGCAAAAGAGTGGCGCAATTTGTGGGGATGCACGTGACTGTTAAGCCCCTGTTTAATCCCCCACTCGGCAAAGCGTTTCTGCACGTTACGCGCAGAGATGCGTTTGCCCAGTTTTGACAGGAACAGCGCATCGTCATCGCTGCCAAACAGTCCGCGCAGATCCAACCAGTGCTCAATCCACGTCACCGCATTGCGGCCAATCGGCAGACGGCGTTCTTTACTGCCCTTGCCCATCACCCACACTTCGCCAGTATCAAGATCGAGATGTTTAATATCCAGCCCAACCAGTTCAGACAGACGCAGCCCTGCGCCGTACATCACTTCTAACATTGCCCGGTCGCGCACGGCGAGGGGATCGTTGAGATCGATATCCAGCAGGCGATTAACATCATCAACGTCGATATTTTTGGGTAAATGGCGCGGCGCTTTCGGCGCGGAAACACTTTTTGCCGGATTAGCGTTCAGCTCGCCCTGATTAACCATCCAGTCGAAGAAACTGCGCAGTGCAGACAGGCGCAACGCCAGACTGGCAGGTCCCAGCCCTTTACGGCGACTACGTACGGCAAAACTACGAACCATGAGCGCATCACACTGCTGCCAGCTTTGCAGACCGGTTTCACCGGCTAACGCGATAATGGCATCAAGCTGACGCTGATAATTAAGTAACGTGACAGGGCTCAGTTGGCGCTCAACGCCCAGATAACGTAAAAAGCGCGTCACATCCTGAGAAAGAGGTGAATCGGTCATACGCGTTCAATCCAACGCTCCAGCAGTTCCGGCAACATCAGCGAAATTTCCTGCAATAACTGCGTGCCCTGCCCCTGCTGGTAATGATTGGCATCACGGCTACTGAACAACATGACACCAAGTGAGCCATCTTGCCCCAACATCGACATTGCCACCGAGCCGATGGCTTTCGCTTCCGGCATCATGATTAACAGTTCCGGGCCGTGGAGTGGTCCAAGGTAGTGCTGTGACTGACCAAGACGCTGAATGCGCAGCGGTTCAAAAGCCTGACGGCTTAATGCCAGATGGGTAAATTTCGAGGGAGCACCAAGTCGCCAGCGATCCGGAAACAGACGAACCGTCGCTCCCGCCAGCCCTAACTCACGCGCCCAGCGATGAAGTCGCATCAGCATGTCATCGAGACTGTTCGCGGACACCAGTCGTCCTTGCAGATTTAACAGTCGATAGAACAGGCTTTCGTTGGCATTCGCTTGTTCCATCAACAACGCCATGTTCTCTTCCAGCACGTTGATATGATTACGTGCTCGAGCCATATGCCATTCAACTAAAGAGACCGTGCCCCGCACCGGGTGCGGGACGCGCATCGCTTCAACCGCTTGAGCATTACGGATAAAAAACTCAGGATTACGTTGCAGATAATCGACGACCGCCCGGTCGTCCAGTTCCATGAGCGTTTCCTGTAGTTCTTCCCCTGGTTGCTTCATAAGTGAATAAATCCGTCGTAGACATGTGCCGCCGGGCCAGTCATATATAACGGATGACCCGGACCTTTCCAGGCGATATCAAGTCGACCGCCCGGTAATTCCACCCTCACTTCATCTGCCAGCAGGCCCTGCTGAATACCGACAGCGACAGCCGCACACGCGCCGCTGCCACAAGCCTGCGTTTCACCTGCGCCACGCTCATAAACACGCAGTCGGATATGCTCACGTTTGACCACTTGCATAAAGCCGATATTGGCGCGCTCAGGGAAGCGTTCATGGCTTTCCAGAACCGGCCCCAGAGTTTCCACCGTGGCCGTATCAACATCATCAACCTGAATCACGCAATGCGGATTCCCCATTGAAACCACGCCGCACAATACTGTCTGCTCGGCCACTCGCATAATATAGGTCTTCTCTGCTTTATTGGCACGAAAAGGGACCTGCGAGGGTTCAAAGTTGGGTTCTCCCATGTTGACCCGCACCAGCTCATCGTCCGTTACGCTTAATACCATGCGGCCATTCGCGGTACTGACACGAATATCACGCTTATTCGTCAACCCTTTCAGGCGCACAAAACGGGCAAAGCAACGAGCGCCATTTCCACACTGCGAGACTTCACTGCCATCAGCATTGAAAATGCGGTAATGGAAATCCAGCTCCGGATCGTAAGGCGGCTCGACGACCAGTAATTGATCGAACCCAACACCCAGATGCCTGTCAGACAAACGACGGATCAGCTCGGGTGAGAAAAAGACATTCTGCGTTACCGCGTCGACGACCATAAAATCGTTGCCAAGGCCATGCATTTTAGAGAATTGCATTGTTTACTCCGTTCACGCGGGTACAGAAACTTACCGTCAGTAATTCACCTGAGAAGGTCCATCACTGATTCCACGATCGTTTTTATCCGGCGTCGTAGATTGTGCTGGCGACTGAATGCTCTTCGTCGGAGGCGGCGCGTTTTTGTCTGCTGGCGGGAAATAGAGAGGTCCCTTCAGACCACAGCCCGTCAGGCTGAACAGTGTAAAAAGTACAGCGAGTGCCTGAAACACGTTTTTCATTATGGATTGCCTGTAAGTTCATGCTTTCTGTTTTCTATCATCGCAGGAGAAGGCGTAAAAGCAAGAGTTTGGCTAAAAACTGCAACGTGATTTATTCCGCGTTATACTGCGACCATCACGAAAAACAGGATAAAAAAATGAACGACAGTGAATTTCATCGCCTTACCGACACCCTGTGGATGACCATTGAAGAGCGTCTGGACGACTGGGACGGCGACAGCGATATCGATTGTGAGATCAACGGTGGCGTACTGACTATCAGCTTCGAAAATGGCAGCAAAATTATCATTAACCGTCAGGAACCGCTGCACCAGGTATGGTTGGCCACTAAACAGGGCGGTTACCATTTTGACCTGAAAGGCGACGAGTGGATTTGCGACCGCAGCGGCGAAACGTTCTGGGATCTGCTGGAACAGGCTGCTACGCTGCAGGCGGGTGAAGAGGTGAGCTTCCGTTAAGTTTTAGTGCCGGATGCGCCTCGCTTATCCGGCCTACTCTGGCCCGATAAGCGTCATGCATCCGGGAAAGTTAACTCACGAGAAATACTGCTGCAACAGCGGCGTGTCGTTATCCTGACTGGTTTGTGGGACTGGACTAATCGGCTGGGTGCGGAACGGGATCACCTGCGCGCGCCCGTCAGTTTTCACAATCTGATAAAACTGCGGCAGGTTAAAGTTGATAAAACTGGAGCCGTAAGTGAAGCGATCGTGCGACGATGAATAGAAGCGGCTGACATCCCGCACCAGCTCTTCTTTACTGCCTTCACAGTGGTGATACACCTCGACACGGTTACTCTCGTCCAGAATGTAGATGTTAAAGCCCTGCTCATCACCCGTCTCTTCAAAAAAGAACTGAATGATCCCTTCGCTGGCAAAACCGTCCACCACCGACGGCAATTTCACATGGTTGGTCTCAACCTGAACGGAAAGACCGTGCAATTTGTTGTGCGAAATCGCGCCATAGAATTCAATGGCGTTTTCCAGTTTCTGCACCGAGACGTTCAGACGTTCGAAGAACAGGCCCCACGTCTGACCGGAAACACGCAGCGCTTTGAAGCGCCCAGTTTCCTGGCGCGTACTGGACAGGCGCAGTTCGATGCACTCAGACACCAGTTGCTGGACACGCGTGCGGATTAAACCACGCAAATGCTGGCTGTAACAGAACACGTCAACGCTATCCGGTGGCGCGGCATCCTGATGCATTTTGCCCAGAATCGTTTTTAACGCTTCAATCATCGCCTGCTCGCCGTTGAAGTGCAGGGTTCGCACTTCATTCCACGAGTTGCGATACAGCAGATCTACGCTACCCACCAGACAATTTTGCTCTTCGCCAAAGCTAAAGACATCCAGCTTACGGAAATCAAAATGCACGACCTGATTGCGGAACGCCGCCGTCGGGTCATATTCGAGGTTGACGATAATTGCCAGATGGCGAATTTCGCACGGGCTGTACAGCGCTTTCGGCGTTGGTGCCGGCAGACGCAGCGGGAAGTGGTGCGAGACATCGGCGACCATCTCCTGCAGCTTCGGCAAGTCGACAATACCGTTACCCTTAATAAACAAATGCGTACGCGATGTCAGCAGGCCGTTAAACCATGCCCACGCCACCAGCTTATTGAGATAGCGGTTATATTCCAGCGGCTGATGGCTGATGATCGAATCCATGTTAGGTGCGCGGTTGTAGAGATACCAACCCGAACGGTTGGCGCGACCTGGCGGCACGTGGATAAAGGTCAGATTGGGTTCTGAGAGATCCGGTGAGATCTGCGGATTCACCAGCGTCACTTTGCCGGGCAAGGCTTCAAATGCGGCATACAGCTTACGGGTCAGCACGCCAATATCCTGCGGACTGGCGCTGACGCTAAGATTGTTGCGGCGCGCAAAACGAATCAAATTACGATAGCTCTGCATCATTGCATCGAGCAGTTCGTTGTGCGCTTCGCGTACCTGGTCAATTTTCCAGTTAGCGCGGTTATCCAGCATCGTCAGGCGGGCTTCATCCCAACCCCACTCTTGTACTAACTGACTTAACACTTCACGACGCCAGCCCACGCAGGCGCGTTCACGGCTCAGTTTCTCACAGACTTTTAAGTAGAAACATCGACGCACTAAATCAAGACGTGTTGGGTCCTCAATCGCAGTGAGGTACTCGGTTACACGTTCCAACATCATGCAGTATGGGTCGAGACCAAAAGAGACAATCTCGCCGTCGTGCAGGCGCTGTTTAATGTCTTTCGCCAACAGGCGTGGATTGGGGTATTCCCAGGAATAGGCTTCCAACAGCAGCGTTTTCAGCACCGCTTTGTACGGGGAATCGATACTCTTGTACAACTGCCAGAGGCTGGCACCAAAGTACTCTTCGGCGGAAAGCGAACTGAGTCCACCCAGATCCAGCCATTCGTTTGGCGTTAACACCCCCTGAGCGTAGAGCGTCATGACGTAATCGTCGTAATGCTCTTCTTCATCGCCAGGCACCATATTCCACAGAATACGTTTACCTGCGAGGCGCACAGCGGTGCGATAGAATTCATCAAGCAGCAGGATATGCTGCGTCGAGCCACAGTCTTCACCACCCAGACTGCCGCTTTCATTATGGCGGAAACGGTTTTCATCAATCAGGAAGAAACTGACTTCCACGCCCAGCGAGGCGGCCCAACTTTCCAGCAGGCTGCATTTACGTTGCAGCAACTGCCGCTCTTCGCTATCCAGCCAGGATTGATGGCAGACCCAAATATCGAGGTCAGAGGAACAGCTTTGCCCTACGGAAGAGGTGCTGCCCATAGAGTAAACGCCGGTGATCGGCAGTTCGCCCTTTGGAGGGTCCTGCGGTGACATACCGCGGTACAGTTCCAGCTCATTCAGGTAGTGGCGTTGGGTTTCATCAGGCGTGTAAAAGCATATGCCTTTGGGAACGTTACCATCGAGGTAACCCGGCATCAGTGGGTGGTGGTAGTGCAATAATGTCGGCAGCAGACTGTATACCTGCTGGAAGGCAGGTCCCATGGCAGCAAGCGCGCGATCCACACGCAGTTGATTTATGGCATCCAGTCTCTGTTTCAGAGTCTCAATATAGAGGTACAAGACGTATCGCCTGATGTTGCTATCCATCATGTTGTCGATTGCTGCGGCGCAAGCGCTCATCAACAATCTTCAGCAATTCGGATAAACCGTATGTCAAAAATAACCGTTACCGTTTTTTCACCCCTATTTTTTTAGGGAGTACAGCCGAAAAAATGGTCTAAAACGTGATCAATTTAACACCTTGCTCATTGACCGTAAAGAAAGATGCGCTACATACAAGTGTAGCACCGTTCGTTACGTGTAAATTCCTTCATACGGTCGGGAGGTTTCTCGTCATTAATCACTGCCAGTGATGATGCAGCGCCTTTTCCTCTCACTTACGTTTGAGCGTAACGCTGACATCCCTTTGATAAGGATGTTAGGATGGTCAATGATTGATAATGACGGTAACAAGCATGTTAGACAATGTTTTGAGAATTGCCACACGCCAAAGCCCCCTTGCGCTCTGGCAGGCACATTATGTCAAAGACGCCTTAATGGCAAACCACCCCGGTCTGGTCGTTGAACTGGTTCCCATGGTGACCCGTGGCGACGTGATTCTGGATACCCCACTGGCAAAAGTCGGGGGTAAGGGCTTGTTTGTTAAAGAGTTGGAAGTCGCGCTACTGGAAAAACGCGCAGATATCGCCGTGCATTCCATGAAGGATGTGCCGGTCGAATTTCCTGAAGGTCTTGGGCTGGTCACTATTTGCGAGCGTGAAGATCCGCGTGATGCTTTCGTCTCAAATAAATACAACACGCTGGATGAGCTGCCAGCAGGGAGCATCGTTGGAACGTCCAGCTTACGTCGCCAGTGCCAATTGGCAAAACAGCGCCCGGATCTCATCATCCGCTCGCTGCGCGGCAACGTAGGTACTCGCCTGAGCAAACTGGACAACGGTGACTACGACGCCATTATTCTGGCCGTCGCTGGATTAAAACGCTTAGGGCTGGAGTCACGAATCCGCGCAGCACTGGCACCAGAAGTGTCTCTGCCTGCGGTCGGACAAGGCGCTGTGGGTATCGAATGTCGACTCGACGATCAGCGCACTCAGGCACTGTTAGCGCCACTCAACCATGAAGAAACAGCCCTGCGCGTAAAAGCAGAACGCGCCATGAACACCCGCCTCGAAGGGGGATGTCAGGTTCCTATCGGCAGCTATGCGGAACTCATCAACGGTGAGATTTGGCTACGCGCGTTAGTCGGTGCGCCAGATGGTTCACAGATGGTATGTGGAGAACGTCGTGGCGCTGCGCAGGATGCGGAAAAAATGGGTATATCTCTGGCAGAAGAACTGCTGGAAAACGGTGCACGCGCCATTCTGGCTGAAGTTTATAACGGAGATGCCCCCGCATGAGTATTCTGGTCACCCGCCCATCTCCCGCTGGGGAAGAGTTAGTGAGCCGTCTGCGCACACTGGGGCAGGTGGCCTGGAGTTTTCCGCTTATTGAGTTCGCGCCGGGCCGGGAACTGCCAACGCTGGCTCCCCGTCTTTCGGCGCTCACCGAAAACGATCTGGTTTTTGCTCTCTCACAGCACGCCGTGACCTTTGCCGATGCTCAACTTCAGCGGCAAGGGGTAAGTTGGTCCACTCTCCCGCGCTATTTTGCCATCGGCCGTACAACGGCGCTGGCGTTGCACACCGTGAGCGGATGCAATATTCACTATCCGTTGGATCGGGAAATTAGCGAAGTCTTGCTACAATTACCTGAATTACAAAATATTGCGGGAAAACGCGCGCTGATTTTACGTGGCAACGGCGGTCGGGAGTTGATCGGTGAAACCCTGATAACGCGCGGAGCCGATGTTGATTTTTGTGAATGTTATCAACGCAGTGCAAAACATTACGATGGCGCAGAGGAAGCGATGCGCTGGCAATCACGCGGTGTGAAAACAGTGGTTGTCACCAGCGGAGAGATGCTACAGCAGCTCTGGGCGCTTATTCCGCAGTGGTATCGTGAGCACTGGTTACTACGCTGTCGGCTGCTGGTCGTCAGTGAGCGTCTGGCGAACCTCGCCCGGGAACTGGGCTGGCAAGATATTAAGGTCGCTGATAACGCCGACAACGATGCGCTACTACGCGCATTACAATAACTCTCATAATGGGATGCCATAATGACGGAACAAGAAAAAACCTCCGCCGTGGTTGAAGAGACCAGGGAGGCCGTGGACACCACATCACAGCCAGTCAACAACACTGAAAAAAAGAGTAAGAACAGTACCGCACTGATTCTGAGCGCTGTGGCGATTGCTATTGCGCTGGCGGCAGGCGTGGGGCTGTATGGCTGGGGGAAACAGCAGGCCACTACGCAGACAGCAACCAGTGATGCGCTGGCAAACCAGCTCATGGCGCTGCAAAAAGCGCAAGAAACCCAAAAGACTGAGCTGGAAGGAATTATTAAGCAGCAGGCAACACAGCTGGATGAAGCCAATCGCCAGCAGACTGCGCTGGCCAAACAGCTTGATGAGGTTCAGCAAAAAATCGCCACTATATCCGGAAGCGATGCCAAAACCTGGCTGCTGGCGCAGGCCGATTTTCTGGTGAAACTGGCGGGGCGTAAATTATGGAGCGATCAGGACGTTACCACCGCCGCAGCGTTGCTGAAAAGCGCCGACGCCAGCCTGGCTGACATGAATGACCCCAGTTTAATTGCCGCTCGTCGCGCGATTACCGACGATATCGCCAGCCTCTCTGCGGTCACTCAGGTCGACTATGACGGCATTATCCTCAAGGTAAACCAGCTCGCTAACCAAATTGATAACCTGCGTCTGGCTGATAACGATACCGATGATTCACCGATGGATTCGGACAGCAGCGAGCTTTCCAGCTCCATTAGCGAATGGCGCGTCAATCTACAAAAAAGCTGGCAGAACTTTATGGACAGCTTTATCACCATTCGCCGTCGTGATGAAACCGCCGTCCCGCTACTGGCGCCAAACCAGGATGTTTACTTACGTGAGAACATCCGTTCACGCCTGCTCGTGGCGGCGCAAGCCGTACCTCGCCATCAGGAAGAAACATACCGCCAGGCGCTGGAAAATGTCTCCACATGGGTTCGCGCCTATTACGACACTGACGATGCAGCGACAAAAGCGTTCCTTGAAGAGGTCGATCAACTGAGCCAGCAAAGCATCAGCATGGACGTACCGGAAACACTTCAGAGCCAGGCTGTTCTTGAGAAGCTAATGCAGACTCGCGTGCGTAATTTGCTGGCCCAACCATCCACATCACCGGCGGAAGCCGCACCTGCACCAGTACCTCAGGCAGATGCTCCGGCAACCGCGCCGCAGGGAGAATAATGATGCTAAAAGTATTATTACTCTTTGTGCTGTTGATCGCCGGGATCGTCGTTGGTCCGATGATTGCTGGTCATCAGGGTTATGTTCTGATCCAGACGGATAACTACAACATCGAAACCAGCGTGACGGGTCTGGTGATCATTCTGATCGTCGCAATGGTTATTCTTTTTGCGATTGAGTGGCTGCTGCGCCGTATATTCCGTACTGGTGCGCATACCCGCGGCTGGTTTGTGGGGCGTAAACGCCGTCGTGCGCGCAAGCAGACCGAGCAGGCGCTGCTTAAACTGGCAGAAGGCGACTATCAGCAGGTTGAAAAGCTGATGTCAAAAAATGCCGATCACGCAGAACAACCGGTGGTGAATTACCTTCTGGCGGCAGAAGCGGCTCAGCAGCGTGGTGATGAAGCTCGCGCTAATCAACACCTTGAACGCGCAGCCGAACTCGCCGGAAATGATACGATCCCGGTCGAAATCGCCCGTGTTCGTTTGCAGCTGGCCCGTAATGAAAACCATGCCGCACGCCACAGTGTAGACAAACTGCTGGAAGTGACGCCACGCCATCCGGAAGTCTTGCGCCTGGCTGAACAGGCTTACATTCGCACCGGTGCGTGGAGTTCTTTGCTGGATATCATTCCATCAATGGCGAAGGCGCATGTGGGTGATGAAGAACACCGTGCGATGCTGGAACAGCAGGCATGGGTGGGTCTGATGGATCAGGTTCGCGCCGATCAGGGCAGCGAGGGATTACGCGCATGGTGGAAAAACCAGAGCCGTAAGACTCGTCAGCAGGTTGCCCTACAGGTGGCGATGGCAGAACATCTGATTGAGTGTGACGATCACGATACGGCACAGCAAATCATCATCGATGGTCTGAAACGTCAGTATGACGACCGCCTGGTGCTGCCGATCCCACGTCTGAAAACCAACAACCCGGAACAGATAGAAAAAGTGCTGCGCCAGCAAATTAAAGTGGTGGGCGACCGCCCACTGCTGTGGAGTACGCTTGGTCAGTCATTGATGAAGCACGGTGAATGGCAGGAAGCTACGCTCGCCTTCCGTGCCGCGCTTAAACAACGCCCGGATGCATACGACTATGCCTGGCTTGCTGACGCGCTGGACAGACTACATCAGCCGGAAGAGGCCGCAACAATGCGTCGTGATGGCCTGATGTTGACGCTGCAGAACAACAATCCCCCGCAGTAATTCTCCCTTGCCCGGTAGCGCTTCGCCTGCCGGGCCTACCGCATACACAAAATCATTCCGGACGGATATGCATAAAAAAACGCCCGCTCTTTTGGAGCAGGCGCTAAACAGGTCTGTATGACAACATAAATGGGTGCTTCACTCAACGTTATGTCCATGGTGTTTGATGAAGCTAAAGCGACATCTGTCAGTGGACGATAAGCACCGTAAACGGCTCTGCATCATTCCTGAGTTTATGAGGCCTGATGGCGAACATAAGAGATGGAATGAGCATCTACACGCATATTATTACACAGCGTATGTGGTGATTGCACTGTAAAAACCAGGGATTGCGGCTTTTTAAGACTTCATGACATTTGGGGGAGAAGAGGTACAAAAGTGAGGAACAGAAAACAAAAAACCCCGCCGAAGCGGGGTTCAAAATTGGTCGGCGAGAGAGGATTCGAACCTCCGACCCACTGGTCCCAAACCAGTTGCGCTACCAAGCTGCGCTACTCGCCGTTTTACTGCTTTTTGAATTTTTAGTTCAATTCTTTAAGTCGTGGTGCGAGGGGGGGGACTTGAACCCCCACGTCCGTAAGAACACTAACACCTGAAGCTAGCGCGTCTACCAATTCCGCCACCTTCGCATTTCACAACTTTAAATTAATGGGGTGGCTAATGGGATTCGAACCCACGACAACTGGAATCACAATCCAGGGCTCTACCAACTGAGCTATAGCCACCACTGCAAATCTTTTACGCGGTATTAAAACCACCGCAGCTCTGGCACCCTACTAAATGGTGCGCCCGACAGGATTCGAACCTGAGACCTCTGCCTCCGGAGGGCAGCGCTCTATCCAGCTGAGCTACGGGCGCTTAGCGCCGTTGCGGGGCTGGATATTACGGAGGTCTCGGTCTGCTGTCTAGTGCTTTTTTAAAATAAATTATCGTTTGGTCACGCTTTGTGCGTTTTGTCGCTTATTCCTCCAGTTTTTGGGCTACACCATGGCGATTCAGGCCAAAAACCTTATAAATGAGCGTTACTGCCAACAGGAAGCCAATGCCAACAAAAAGCGACATTCGGGTATCTTCATTAAAGTACATCCCAATTAATACGCAAATCAGGAATGCCATCGTCAAATAATTCGCCCACGGGAACAGAATGGAACGGAACGGATGGCTGGCTATCGCTTCCTTATGTGCCTGACGGAAACGCAACTGGCTTATCAGGATCACAAACCACGGAACCATGCCCGGCAACACGCTGGCGCTATAGACATAAACGAACACCCGCTGCGGATTGGGAATGATGTAGTTCAGGCACGAGCCAATCAGCAGGATCACGATAGAAATCGCCACACCAGCGACTGGCACTCCGTGACGAGAGACTTTTCCGACGGCGGCAGGTAATTGGCGGTTCTTTGCCAGCGCATAGAGCATACGGCCACAGCTGTACATCCCGCTGTTACAGCCAGATAGCGCGGCCGTCAGGACCACAAAGTTGATAATCCCAGCGGCTGCCGTAATACCAATCTTGGCAAAAGTGAGAACGAACGGGCTGCCGTTACTACCAATCTCATTCCACGGGAAGATAGTGACGATAACAAAAATCGCACCTACGTAGAAAATCAGAATGCGCCACAGAACCTTACCCACGGCGCTACGTAGCGTGACCTGCGGGTTTTTAGCCTCACCTGCCGTGATGCCGATAAGCTCCACGCCCTGATAGGAAGCAACAACAATACACAGTGCTGTCAGGAACCCTTTCCAGCCCCCCGCGAAGAAGCCGCCATGCTCGGTCAAATTGCCAAAGCCAATCGCCTGACCACCATTACCAAAACCGAAGAAAATAACCCCTACGCCAATGACAATCATCACAATGATGGTGGTCACTTTAATCATGGCAAACCAGAATTCGATTTCACCATACAAGCGAACTGCTGCCAGGTTTGCCAGCGCTACCAGACCCACCGCAATCAACGCGGGTATCCATTGTGCCATTTCCGGGAACCAGAACTGCACGTAGACCCCAATGGCGGTAATCTCCGAGATCCCCACCGCCATCCACATAAACCAATATGACCATGCGGTAAGATAGCCAAAGAAGGGGCTCATATAACGGTGAGCGTAAACGGCGAATGAGCCAGTGACCGGCTCCAGGAACAACATCTCCCCCATGGAACGCATGATGAAGAAGACGAACAGCCCAGCGACGATATACGCCAGCAGAACCGATGGTCCAGCCCATTTCAGGGTACTGGCAGCCCCCATAAACAGTCCGACACCAATGGTCCCCCCAAGGGCTATCAATTCGATATGACGAGCCTCCAGCCCACGCTGTAGCTCAGATTTATTCTCTGCCATAGATCCTCTTGTTGTGATTGCATTGTTTCCGGTATTTCCGGTTATCGTTATGGGTACATCGTTTTTTTTGCCATAACAGGCCATTCAGCACCGACCGCTTACGGTTGGCGCCAAAAACACCACGGCACTGCAATGATTGTTGCGAATGGTTTCTTAAAATCGTCTAAATGGCAATTAAAGCATTCAAAAAATGAATAGATTGTGCGAGAAAGCAGCGATTATGTTGTGAATAAGTAGCGCGTTTAGCATAACGCGCTACTGAACAACGCAGAGGTGATGTCAGAGATTGCCGGTATAGTGCCAGCGGAGATAACGTAATAAACGAAGTTGGCGGGTGATACGACTCGGTTGCAGCAGCAAGCGATACAGCCACTCCAATCCCAGGCTCTGCCAGAATTTGGGCGCACGCTTTACGTGGCCGGTAAACACATCGTAGGTGCCACCCACGCCCATATACAGCGCATGTGGATGGACCTGGCGACAATCGCGCATAAAAATTTCTTGTTTCGGCGACCCCATCGCCACGGTAACAAGCTGTGCGCCGCTGGCATGAATACGCTCAAACAGCGCCTGACGCTGATCGGCGGTAAAATAGCCGTCCTGACTGCCAACAATATTGACGTGCCATTGTGCGCGCAATTTTGCCTCTGTTTGTGTCAGAACATCAGGCTTACCGCCAACAAGGAATACGGGCGTTCCTTCCTTCCCGGCGCGAGCCATCAGCGCTTCCCAGAGATCGGCCCCCGCCACACGTGATACCTGCGCCTGCGGGAATTTTTTGCACACGGAACGCACCACGCTGATCCCATCCGCATATTTAAACTCAGCGGCCTCGATCAACGTCCGAACCTCTGGGTTATCCTCCGCTGTCAGCATTTTCTCGGCGTTAATTGCTACCAGCGTCCCCTGCCTGAGGCGTCCCTCAGCAAACAGGTAATTCAGCGCATGCTGCATATCGCGCCAGCCAATCAGTTCTAATCCGCGCAGTGAATACAGCGGCGCAGTTGTGTTATCTGTCATTACGATCCTTCAACCTGTGTCCGGGGCACCGACTTTATTCGTTTATGGATGAGTCCCGCACTATCAAACAGCCAGTACAACAATTTTGCCACCAACAGACAGACGCCGAAAATCACGAGGAAAAAGACCACTCGCGAGACAAACGAATCTAACCCTTCACGTGCCAAAACGATCATATTAAAAATGGCGCCGAAACAGAAACTGTGCAAAATCGCTGACTTATAGCGATTAGTCTCCCGGTTACCTAATTCATACAACCAGTCGAACCATTTAATAATTAGGCCGACCACAATCGCACCTAACGGTATAAACAAGGCACCGCCCATCACCACCAGCGAACCAATCAGCGTCGGGGAGATAGCCAGGCCCGAGTGGTTGTTCAGCACTTCCCAGGTAAAATAGTTCGCGGAATTGAGCACAATGCTCGGTCGGCCCGGCCACAGCCAGGACGGTATAAAGACGTAGAAATCACGGACGATCGGCGCCAGCCCCTGAAACTCAATATTGTGGTAATTTTGTAGCAATAGCGCCAAATTCTCCCACGGCGAGAAGGTATCGCGCGTGAGGTACAGGAAAGTATAGAACGCCTCATCACCGCTGACGTTCATCCCGTAGCGCTTCAGCGCCAGCCAGAACATCCCGACAATACCCAGTACACCCGCGGCGGCCAGCATCCATAGTGAAATCCAGCCACGAATAATGCCGATAAACAGGAAAATGGCAAACGCGATAATAATATTGGCGCGGGTTCCGCCAACAATCATGTACGTCAGCAAACCAAATGCAACGGTACTTACCAGGAAGAACAACCACGCTTTGCTGTCCTGACGCAGGAAGTAGACCACCAGCATCGCCGGAATGAAGAAGTAGAAGAAGCGTTTCAGAGCCACCCCGGAGACTTCACTGGAGAAAATCTGGCTATAGGATTGCAGCCTGAATAGCAGGAAACCGTTGTGCATAAAGAAAATGCCCACGCTCACCAGCGCAATCGCCATCAGGATAATCCAGGTCAAATGTGCTTCAACGCGATTGATCGTAAACAGCGGTCTGCGCGTTCTCTCCGGGCTCCGTTTACGCAGGCGTGTTTTATAGGTCACATAGTACACTGCGTAGAAACAGGCAGCAGACAGCAACGCCTGCAGCAGAATTTCCGGCGGGGCCACCGCCACATCAAAGCGAAAGACCAGCACGCTGGTCAACGGGAAACCAAAGAAAAACGTCAATAAAAACAGCAATGAAAAGAAGACATTGAAGTTAAACCGCACGCGTCGGAATTCAAACCAGGTCAGCGTGGCGATAAACAAAGTAGAGAGTAGCCACACCACCAGCAGACCGCTGAATTGCATCAGACTCATACGGTTTCTCCTGAGGCAATGCGCAGCGCGTTATGCCACGGTTGCAGATAATTCGGACTAAAGAAAGTAATTGCACTTTTATCAACCGATGCCAGCTGGCGCTGCGCTTCGCGTACAATACCTTCATTGAGTACATCTGTCGTAAACAGAACCGGGATATTTTGCTCTGCCATATCCTGCCAGAATGGGTTTTCACGGTTGAGCACGCACGGAATCCCCGCCTGAATCAGCAGACACAATGTACCAATCCCCTGTTGACGGGCAAAAATAAAGTAACCCAGATCGCACTGACGCAGTAGCGCCAGATAGTCATCAAACTCCAGCTTTTCGCTGAGAATTTGCAGATTATCGGCGCTAAATAACGCCAGACCTGCCTGGCGTACTTCATCAATATAGCCTGCATTATTTGCCGGGTAACCCATTGGCACAATCACATTCACCGTATCACCAAACTGCTGATGAACAGCGCGTAGCGCGGCTACATGCTCATTACTGCGATCGCCAGAGTTTCCGACCAGGATCGTCATTTTCCCGCGTCGCAGGCGCTCATTACTCATATTGTTCAGCGATGGATCCATACGCGTTGGGAAATAGAGCAATTCCCCACGTACACGCGGATGCTGCTCAGCGAAATAGCTCAGATCGCCTCGCGTGGCAAAGACACATCCCACGCGGTTTTGCGCTATTCGACGAATTGGGTAAAACAGACGGAATTTCAGCCCACTGGAGACTTCATACAGATCGGCACCCCAAATATGCCAGTAAAACTGCTCAGGTTTAATGCCCCCGCTCAGCAATGCCAGCCACAGGCTAGTATTGAACTGCCCATGAAAGAAGAAACGCTGCTGGCGATCCATCTTAGCTTTGGCGATAACGGCCTCTGCCAGCGCCTTTTTTCCGCCGTAGAAACTCAGTGATAACGCCGGGTAGCTCTCGCTTAATCCCGTATCCTGACCAGCAACCATAAACACGCGCGCGTGCTCACTTGTTACAGCCAACGCGTCGTTGAAGAACCGCAGCACGGTTTGGTTATGGTGAGGGATATCCGATCCCAGAACGTGAATCAGTACAGTCATACCCGCCTACGCCAGAGTAAAAACACGCAACAACAAAGAGAAAAATAGACGATGTACGTTGCCATATAGGCCTGTGCCGCGCCGAGAGCACCGTGCGCGGGGATCAACCAGTGGGCAAATGCCGTCAACAAAATGAACTGGCTAATTTCGGCCAGAATATAAAAACGCAGCGAGGCCTTCGCGATCACCAGATAGCCAAATACGTAGGCACCTACTTTCAGAACATCCCCCACCAATTGCCAGGCAAATAAATCACGCATAGCGGTGAATTTAGCGGAGAAAAGCAGCCAGATAGCAAAATCACGTAACAGCCAGACGGTAAAACTCGCGGCGGCAACCGCCGGCAATACAAATTTCAGCGACTTGATAACTTCACGCGCGATGTCGCGCTTTTCAGTAAGGCGAGACAGTGTTGGCAGTAGATACACACTGAATGAAGCAGTAATAAATTGCAGGTACGCATCAGAGATACTGCTCACCCCCTGCCAGATCCCCACGTCATCCCAGCTGTATTGCGCCGCCAATAGGTTTCGCATCATCACATACGCCACTGGTAGCGTCACAGAGGTAATGAGCGCCATCAACGTAAACTTGCTGAGTTGCCCTGCCAGGCCGTTGTCCCACGAGGGCCTCAGGTAATGCAGGGGGATCACCCCGCGCTTAATCAGCATAATAGCGGCAGGAATAACGACCAACGCAGGTACCAGCGCCAGGCCCAGCAAGGCACCTTCGTATCCGCCCAACCGATAGCAGCCGTAGTAGGCCACGACGCCGACCAGGCTACCCACAATCAGCGACAGCGCGTTTCCCGCCGCATCGCGAAAGCCCTTCATCAACGCCAGCAACAGGTTTGCCCAGGCAATCCCCATCTGTACCAGCGCAACCAGGCGTACCAACCCCTGAAAATGCGTATGACCAAACAATCCCTGGCTGATGGGCGCTGCTGCCAGCAAAAAAATCGCCGCCATCAGCGTAGAGAATCCCAGCACCATTGCGGATGATGTCCCCACCACCTTACGCAACCGCGCCGGATCATCATGGTGCTGAGCAACGTATTTCGTGACGCCGTTGAAAATCCCAGCGCCCGCCAACACGCCAAGCACGGTGACCATCTGGCGGAAGTTTCCCGCCTGGCCCACACCCGCAGGGCCGAAAGAGACCGCCAGCAGTTTTACCACCAACAAACCCGCACCAATTTTTACCAGCGTACTGGTAGCCGTCCACAAGGACGCTTTAGCCAGCGACATATCAGGAAAAGTAGTTGAGTAAGGTCGTAATCACTGTGCGCTGGTTAACCGGCGACAGGTTGTAAAACAGCGGCAGACGCAACAGACGTTCACTTTCTTTGGTGGTATAACGATCGACTCCGGAAAACACACCAAATTTATCGCCAGCCGGACAATCATGCAGCGGAATATAATGGAATACCGCCATAATTTCGGCTTCTTTCAGGAAGTTAATCAACGCCGTGCGATCATCAATATCACGCAGCTTGATATAAAACATATGGGCATTCTGCGCACAACCTTCCGGGATGACGGGTAAATCAATGCGCCCGGCGCGCGCCAGCGGTTCGAGGGCATCATAATAATTCTGCCACAGTACCAGTCGCTGATGATTAATACGCTCTGCCGCTTCCAGTTGCGCCCACAGATAGGCAGCCTGGAGATCGGACATCAAATAACTGGAGCCAATATCACGCCAGGTATATTTATCAACCTGACCGCGGAAAAATTGACTGCGATTCGTCCCCTTTTCACGGATGATTTCTGCACGTTCAACTAATTTACGGTCGTTGATCAGCGTCGCCCCGCCTTCACCGCCTGCGGTATAGTTTTTGGTCTCATGGAAGCTAAAGCAGCCAATATGCCCAATGGTCCCCAGCGCACGGCCTTTGTAGGTCGACATTACGCCCTGAGCAGCATCTTCCACCACGAACAGGTTGTACTGTGACGCCAACGCCATAATGGTATCCATTTCACAGGCAACCCCGGCGTAGTGCACCGGCACGATAGCGCGGGTTTTCTCAGTAATCGCCGCTTCAATCAGCGTTTCATCAATGTTCATGGTATCCGGGTGGATATCGACAAAGACGATTTTTGCGCCACGCAGCACGAATGCATTCGCGGTAGATACAAATGTGTAGCTGGGCATGATGACTTCATCGCCGGGCTGGATGTCCAGCAATAATGCCGCCATCTCCAGTGACGCGGTACAGGATGGCGTCAGCAGCACTTTCTCACTGCCAAAATGCTGCTCCAGCCATTGCTGGCAACGACGGGTAAAACCGCCATCGCCACACAGCTTACCGCTGCTCATCGCTGACTGCATGTATTCAAGCTCGGTTCCCACCACCGGCGGCGCGTTAAATGGAATCATTTTGTCACCTGTATAACCAGTACGCGGTGCTTTCCACATTTGCACCACTCTGTATATAACGTTTAAGCGCGGCGGTGTTGCCCATCTGGGTCGCCACGCGCAATGTTGTTTTACCGCGAGCCAGCGCCCAGCAAAGCGCAGCTTGCATGAGTTCTGCGCCCGCACCACGACCAGCCAGCAGGCCAATTCGTGCATCAGTATCATTGACGTCACGTAGTGAGACATAACCGCGAATCCCACCAGTCTGTGTGCGAAAAATGAGGCACTGATGATCGAACGTGCCCAGCACAGCGTTTTCTATCCACTGTGCATAAAAACGCGCACTGGCCTCCACGGGATACCACGGTGCGCGGAAACGACTTTGGGCGAACGCCTCTCCAGCCAGTTGACGCAGTAGCGGAATATCCGCAGCTTGTGCCACCTGAGCACCGGGATTTTCACGGGCGCACGTAACCGGCAGAACAAAGTCCATTTCACCTTCTACCAGTGAAAAACCCAGCTGCTGTAAAGCATCTATTTCATTCGTATTTGCAGCATGAATTTTTGCCTGCACCCGGTCCCAGCGCTGTAAGACTTCTGCTGTCAGAATCGGTGCATGCGGGTCAAACCGTACGATGGCGCTATTCACACCAAAGAACGTATTTTCCCAATCCAGGGACTCAATACTGGCGCGGACGGGCACGGAGAAGCTCCAGCAAATATTGGCCGTAGCCTGTTTTAGCCAGCGAGCTGGCGGCACGTCTTACGCCTTCATCATCCAGCCAGCCATTACGCCATGCGATCTCTTCCAGACAGGCGATTTTAAAGCCCTGACGTTTCTCTACCGTCTGCACAAAAGTGCTCGCTTCAATCAGACTGTCGTGCGTACCGGTATCCAGCCAGGCAAAGCCACGGCCAAGCAATTCAACGGTCAGATTGCCATCGTCAAGGTACATCTGGTTAATGGAGGTAATTTCCAGTTCCCCACGCTCAGAAGGTTTCACACGCTTTGCGTATTCCACGACCTTGCTGTCGTAGAAATAGAGTCCTGTCACCGCCCAGTTTGATTTTGGTTCTTTCGGCTTCTCTTCCAGCGAGACTGCCCGAAAATTGTCATCGAACTCCACCACACCGAAACGCTCAGGATCCATCACCTGATAGCCAAATACTGTCGCACCTGCCGTGCGGGCGGCAACGTGGCGTAATTTTGGACTAAATCCCTGGCCAAAGAAGATATTGTCCCCAAGCACCAGACATGACGGTTCGCCGTTAAGGAACGTTTCACCAATAATGAACGCCTGTGCTAAACCATCCGGACTGGGCTGCTCCGCATAGTGCAATTCAATACCGAACTCGGAGCCATCCCCCAGCAAACGCTGGAAATACCCTTTATCTTCCGGTGTGGTAATAATTAGGATCTCGCGAATTCCCGCCAGCATCAGTACCGATAGCGGGTAATAGATCATAGGCTTATCGTAAATAGGCAATAACTGCTTCGATACGCCGCGCGTAATGGGGTACAGGCGAGTACCTGAGCCACCAGCCAGAATGATACCTTTCATATGATCCCTCCTCCGGGCGCCAAAACCAGGCTGTTAGCCCTTCAGACCCAAACGCTCACCCTGGTAACTGCCATCCTGCACGGGTTTCCACCAGGCCTCATTTGCCAGATACCATTGCACGGTTTTGCGCATCCCACTTTCAAACGTTTCCTGCGGCACCCAGCCAAGTTCACGCGCAATTTTTGACGCATCAATGGCATAGCGCAAATCATGACCGGGGCGATCGTCAACATAAGTGATCAATTCACGATACCGCATGACACCTCGTGGTTTTTGCGGCGCCAGTTCTTCCAACAAGCTGCAAATCGTTTCGACCACGTCCAGGTTTTTACGCTCATTATGACCACCAATATTATAGGTCTCGCCAACTGCACCTGCTGTCGCGACGCAATAGAGCGCCCGGGCATGATCTTCCACATACAGCCAGTCACGAATCTGCTGTCCGTTGCCGTACACCGGTAGAGGTTTTCCCGCCAGTGCATTGAGTATCATCAGCGGGATCAGTTTTTCCGGGAAATGATAGGGACCATAGTTGTTGGAGCAGTTAGTAATTAACGTTGGCAGCCCGTAGGTACGCAACCAGGCTCGAACCAGATGATCGCTACTGGCCTTTGACGCAGAATAAGGACTACTCGGTGCATACGGCGTCGTTTCGGTAAAGAAATCATCCGTAGAATGCAGGTCGCCGTACACCTCATCGGTTGATATATGGTGGAAACGAAACGCCTGCTTTTTATCATCGGTTAACACATTCCAGTATGCGCGAGCGGCTTCCAGCAACGTGTAGGTCCCGACAATATTGGTTTCAATAAATGCGGCGGGGCCATCGATAGAACGATCAACATGACTTTCTGCCGCCAGATGCATCACGCAATCCGGCTGATACTGTTGAAACACGTTGTCGAGCGCTACGCGATCGCAGATATCCACGTGTTCAAAGGCAAAACGGGCATTCTGTGCAACCGGCGTCAGCGACATCAGGTTTCCGGCATAGGTTAACTTATCAACCACTACCACGGCATCCCGAGTCTCATTAATGATGTGACGCACAACCGCTGAGCCAATAAATCCTGCACCACCGGTAACCAGAATTCGTTTCATTAGCGCCAGACTCCTTTGGTATCAACCACATATTGCTGGTGAACCGCATCGCCTTTAATCGCTTTAAATTCATTATGGTCAACCAGCATCACCAGCACATCGGCACTTGCCAACGCAGCATCCAGTTTCGCCAGTTGACACAGGCCATCCAGTTTTTTCGGCAACTGATGGATATTCGGTTCAACCACCCACGTCTCGCCGCTGTGCCAACGTGCGATACTTTGCGCCACCCCCATTGCCGGGCTTTCACGTAAATCATCAATATTCGGTTTGAACGCCAGACCAAAACAGGCAATTTTTACTTCGCTGGCACGTTTATTGGTCTCCGTCAGACAATCTGCTACAGCGGCTTTTACCCGATCGACAACCCAATGAGGCTTACTATCATTTACCTCGCGCGCGGTGCGGATCAATCTCGCCTGCTGCGGGTTCTGCGCCACAATAAACCACGGGTCGACCGCGATACAGTGTCCGCCAACGCCTGGTCCAGGCTGCAAAATATTAACCCGCGGGTGGCGGTTTGCCAGACGGATCAGTTCCCAAACGTTAATCCCCTGATCGGCGCAAATCAGCGACAGTTCATTAGCAAAGGCGATATTGACATCGCGGAAGCTGTTTTCGGTCAACTTACACATTTCTGCGGTGCGGGCGTTAGTCACCACGCATTCACCTTCGAGGAAGATGTTGTACAGTTCGCTGGCACGCGTAGAACAGACGGGGGTCATTCCGCCAATCACACGGTCATTTTTAATCAGTTCAACCATCACCTGGCCTGGCAGCACGCGCTCCGGACAATAAGCAATGTTCACGTCAGCCTGTTCCCCCGCCTGCTGCGGGAAAGTCAGGTCAGGGCGCATTTCTGCAAGCCATGCTGCCATCTGTTCCGTTGCCCCGACGGGTGACGTCGATTCAAGGATCACCAACGCCCCTTTTTTCAACACCGGTGCAAGTGACTTCGCTGCGGCTTCAACATAGACCATATCGGGTTCATGCTCCCCCTTGAAGGGGGTCGGCACAGCAATCAGATAAGCGTCTGCTTCGACGGGTGCCGTAACCGCACGCAGAAAGCCATTTTCGACAGCCGTTTTCACCACAGCACCCAAATCGGGTTCGACGATGTGGATTTCACCGCGGTTAATGGTATCCACCGCATGTTGATTTACATCTACGCCAATAACATGTTTTTGACGGGAAGCAAAAGCGGCCGCCGTTGGCAGTCCGATATAACCCAGCCCAATGACAGAAATGGTCGTAAAACTCATAGCGATATCCGATTATTTTTTAACGCGTGTAAAATTCGGCCACACGCCTGCCCATCACCATACGGATTATGGGCGCGGCTCATGGTCTGATATTCATTTTCGTCATGCAGCAAGCGCGTGACTTCTGCCACAATCCGCTGAGGGTCAGTCCCAACCAGACGTACTGTGCCTGCGGTAATAGCTTCTGGCCGTTCCGTTGTTTCGCGCATCACCAACACAGGTTTGCCCAGAGAAGGGGCTTCCTCCTGAATCCCGCCAGAATCGGTAAGGATAAGCCAGGCATGATTCATCAGCCAGACGAATGGCAGATAGTCCTGCGGTTCAATTAGCATCACGTTATCAACGTGACCCAAAATACGATTTACCGGCTCGCTAACGTTGGGGTTCAGGTGTACCGGATAGACAATCTGTACATCCTGATTAGCCGCGGCAATTTCCGCCAGAGCATGGCAGATTTGCTCAAAACCGCGACCAAAGCTTTCCCGACGATGACCGGTCACCAGGATCATCTTTTTATCAGCATCCAGGAAAGGATAGCGCTCAGCCAGTTCAGCACGCAGCGCTTCATTTCCCAGTACACGATCGCGAACCCAGATCAACGCATCAATAACCGTGTTCCCCGTGACAAAAATACGATCATCCGGAATGGTTTCACGCAGCAGGTTTTGGCGTGAATTTTCAGTTGGGGAAAAGTGATACATTGCCAGGCGCCCGGTCAGTGTACGGTTTGCCTCTTCCGGCCAGGGAGAATAGAGATCGCCCGTTCGCAACCCAGCCTCAACATGTCCCACCGGAATACGCTGATAAAACGCGGCCAGACTGGTAGCAAGGGTTGTTGTTGTATCACCGTGGACTAGCACCACATCAGGTTTGAACTCAGCGAGGATTGGCTTTAATCCTTCCAGAATTCGACAGGTAATTTCTGTCAGTCCCTGACCTGGCTGCATAATATTGAGATCGTAGTCAGGTACGATGGAAAAGAGGTGCAATACCTGATCGAGCATCTCCCGATGCTGTGCAGTGACGCAAACTTTCGCGTCGAAATCAGGATCTTTAGCCAGCGCATGAACCAGAGGAGCCATCTTAATGGCCTCCGGTCGCGTACCAAATACAGTCAGTACTTTCACATCGATTCTCTTCGGATTGGCAGTGAGAGCCCAGCCCCTCACTGCAACGGTATTGCTAAATCGAACGGCGACGGGTTAACGCGACACCAGCACCGATCAGGGCCCCAACGATGCCCCACATAATCATCAGGAAGGCACGACGTGGGCTATCACGTTTTACCGGTTCTTCCGGCGTCCGCAAATAACGATAGGTCTGAAAACGCGGATCCAGGGTCGGGCCTACGTTCAGCGTGTTCAGCATGGCCCTGTTTTGAAAATAGTCCATATCAAAATCTGGGCCAACAGACTGCAGGTTTTCGAGTCGCGCCTGTAGCATAGGACGTCCGAGTAAAAACAACTCAGAATCAGGTAACTCTTCAGCAGGGACATCAGTAGAAGTGCGCGAAATATTATGCTGCTCAGCAATTTTGAGCGCTTGTTCAATGTTATGAACACGGCGAGAGAAAATCGATTTTGCTACCTCTTCCTGCCGTTTGACCTGCGCTTTCATTTGCACCGTCCGCGCAGCCCACGCGCCTTTCAGCTCATCGTTCAGATGACGTGCTGCACGCTGACTGGCAAAGGCCACGTACTGGCGCAGCAGATTGTTGGCATCAGGTGCCGTTTCCGCAATCAGCTTTACGCTGTCATTGGTGTTCCGCAACGCATCACCAGGCATAAACTGAATGTTATTGATCAGTTCATCCAGCAGCGCGGCATCGGCTTTACTGTTTCCGACCATACGCTGCTTATAGTAATCAGTTTGCTGCCAGAATTCACGACGCGTATCCCAGGAGGCAAGCTGCATGATAAATTCTTTATAGGCTTCATCCATCACCGACGGCTGGTCCGTTGACGCGAGGCTGGCCTTAATATCCAGGTTGCGCAGGAACTGTTGTTGAGAATAATACCCCCCCAACATATTGACCGTAGGCTTGTCTGAAATAGCCGTTGCGCTCCACTCCTGACGGGCGAAAAAAGTATAGGCGAGAGCAACAAGTGCAAATGCGAGCGCCATACCGACAATCCACACCTTCCCTGCCCATAAGGTACGAAACAACCCACGGATATCCAGTTCATTTTCAGCGCTCACGGCGTCTTCCCCCGGTAATGGTTGTGTCATCGCATCCTCAATTCACTTGGTTAAGTTTGGTTTGCCTTCACGAATTCTTCGCAGTCTGCGCTTCACTCGCTTGATAAATCTCGCCACTTTCCAGGCACGCTTGATACAGTATCCGTAGAGGCCAAATGCCATTAAAAACAGCACCAGCATGGCCCATTCCGGAACCAAACGGAAATATTCAGCCAGCACACCGATCGATGCCAGCACGGCCGCAGCCAGCGTAATCAGAACAAATGCCTGGCGGGAAGTAAACCCAGCCCGCATCACCAAATGATGAATGTGCTGGCGATCGGCTGAGAACGGGCTCATGCCCTTACGCAAACGCCGGTACATGATTGCCACCATATCCATCAATGGGATGGCGATAATCCACAGTGCGGTAACTGGGCTTATAGGATGCGTTTTGCCCTGCGTGGTTTCCAGCAGGATCCAGATGATGGTAAAACCAATCAGCGTACTGCCGGCATCACCCATGAAGACTTTATAACGGCGCCCAAGAACGCCCAGGTTCAGCAGAATATAAGGCAGAATGGCGGCGATCATCGCAAAACACCATACGGCCAGACTCGTCTGCCCATCGAACCACAGGATAAACCCCATCGCCGCGAATGAAACGCTGGACAGCCCACCTAACAGGCCGTCAATGCCGTCCACCATATTGAAAGCATTAATTGCCGCCCAGACGGCAAACAGCGTCAGTAAATAGCCAAACGGACCAAGAATCATCTCCCAGGGGCCAAAAATATACCCAAGGCTAAGCAGATAGAGTTTGCCAACCGACATCATGATGATGCCGATCGCGGCCTGGATAGTTGCGCGAATTTTTACACTGATATCAAAACGATCGTCCAGCGCGCCAACCAAAACCAGCACGCCGGCACAGGCCAGATAGAGAGAAGCATGCGGGATGTAATAATCAGCAATCACAAACGTAAAGCAAATACCTGCGTAAGCCGAAATCCCCCCAACCAGCGGGATCAATCCTTGATGCCGTTTGCGAAAGTTGGGTTTATCCACTAAACCAATCTTTTTTGCGATCTTGCGCGCAAAGAAAAGAAACAGTGTTGTGAATAAAAAAATACTGATGAGATCAGTGCTTACTGTCAGTAAATTCACAATGCATGCTCTCAGAGAAAATTAATAGCAGAAGTATAACCACGAAGACCTTTATTCAGAAGGGAAACCCGTCTCCATATCCGATGGTTCTGTATAATTATCAACCACAAGATACAAATTACGAATCTTTTTCAACCTGGCGGTATGTCATACCGTATTATTGTTATTGTGTCGTTAAGATTACAGGCATAAAAGCAAAACGCCACGTAAAAACGTGGCGTTTTCGGATGATGTCTGAATTATGAGCGCTTCATCATATCGAAGAAGTCATCATTGGTCTTGGTCATCGCCAGCTTATTAATGAGGAACTCCATCGCATCAATTTCACCCATCGGATGGATGATTTTGCGCAGGATCCACATTTTCTGCAGCTCTTCCTGGGTGGTAAGCAGCTCTTCTTTACGGGTACCGGAACGATTGTAGTCGATAGCCGGGAAGACGCGTTTTTCAGCAATCTTACGAGAGAGATGCAGTTCCATGTTGCCGGTACCTTTAAACTCTTCGTAGATAACTTCATCCATTTTAGAGCCGGTATCGATAAGCGCAGTTGCGATGATGGTCAGGCTGCCACCCTCTTCCACGTTACGTGCCGCACCGAAGAAACGCTTCGGACGGTGCAGGGCGTTAGCGTCCACACCACCGGTCAGTACTTTACCGGAAGCCGGGACCACGGTGTTGTAAGCACGCGCCAGACGTGTGATGGAGTCGAGCAGGATGATAACGTCTTTCTTATGTTCAACCAGACGTTTCGCCTTCTCGATTACCATTTCCGCAACCTGAACGTGGCGAGATGCGGGTTCGTCAAAGGTAGAAGCCACAACTTCACCTTTAACCAGACGCTGCATCTCGGTCACTTCTTCCGGACGTTCGTCAATCAGCAGAACCATCAGCACGCAGTCCGGGTGGTTGTAGGCAATGCTCTGCGCAATGTTCTGCAGCAGCATTGTTTTACCCGCTTTCGGCGGTGCTACAATCAGACCACGTTGACCACGACCGATCGGCGATGCCAGATCCAGTACGCGCGCCGTTAAGTCCTCGGTAGAACCATTACCACGCTCCATACGCAGACGGGAGTTTGCGTGCAGCGGCGTTAAGTTTTCGAAGAGGATTTTGTTACGGGCGTTTTCCGGTTTGTCGTAGTTAACTTCGTTAACTTTCAACAGCGCAAAATAGCGTTCACCTTCTTTCGGCGGGCGAATCTTACCAGAAATGGTATCACCAGTGCGGAGGTTGAAACGGCGGATTTGGCTTGGGGAAACGTAGATGTCATCAGGACCGGCGAGGTAGGAGCTGTCTGCAGAGCGGAGGAAACCAAATCCATCCTGCAATATCTCCAGCACACCGTCACCAAAGATATCTTCGCCACTCTTTGCGTGCTGCTTCAGGATGGCAAAAATAATGTCCTGCTTGCGCATACGAGCCAGGTTTTCAAGGCCCATATTTTCGCCGAGAGTGATCAGCTCAGAAACCGGCGTATTCTTTAATTCGGTAAGATTCATAATGGTGTGAGTTCTTAAACTTGGGGTAAATCTCGAACTTAATGTTGTGAATGGTATGGCAGGGTCATCCATGCCTGTTTACGGCCATCGACTCATGTCTGTTCGCTGTCTGGTCACAGGAAAGTACGCAGAACTGAAACGACAAGACGGATTGAGTGACAAGGCCCTGAATCTGTCAACTTCTCGCACGAGAAACAACGGGAAGTATTGGATAAAGCTAGATTCAAACTTAATAAGGTATGTTTAATACGAAGTCAACACTAACTTAGCACGACTCAAGTCGGGCGTCCAGTCATCCGAATCATTTCGAAGTATGGCCGCCCGATCATGATACTTCCTTACGCTAAGTTAGCGTCGAGGAACTCTTTCAACTGACCTTTGGACAGTGCGCCAACTTTAGTCGCCGCAACTTCACCGTTTTTAAACAGCAGAAGGGTCGGGATGCCACGAATACCATACTTCGGCGCGGTGCCTGGGTTTTGGTCAATGTTCAGTTTAGCAACCGTCAATTTGCCCTGATATTCGTCAGCGATTTCATCCAGAATCGGAGCGATCATTTTGCACGGACCGCACCACTCTGCCCAGAAATCAACGAGGATCGCTCCGTCCGCTTTGAGTACATCCGTGTCAAAACTGTCGTCAGTCAGGTGAATAATTTTATCGCTCATAATAACTCCACAGGAATAAGCCTGGTGTGTTGGTGTTTACACATCATCCTTCAAGCCGCCTTTTTGTTGGCTGTGCGCTGTGTCCCAGTTACGTACTCAGTACGCTTCTGTGGACCCATTCACTTGCCATCTCGACGCATCATGAATGAATTGTGTACAGTATTAACCAACTAAAGGTTGACTTTATTTCACCGGATACGCTTTCGTAAAGCAATAGTAAGCTGATATTCTACCACACTATGAGCAAAACACATTTAACAGAACAGAAGTTTTCCGACTTCGCCCTGCACCCAAAGGTGATAGAAGCCCTTGAAAATAAAGGGTTTCATAACTGCACGCCCATTCAGGCCCTCGCGCTGCCGCTAACGCTGGCAGGCCGTGATGTTGCAGGGCAGGCGCAAACCGGTACCGGAAAAACGATGGCGTTCCTGACGTCAACGTTTCATTATCTTCTCTCTCATCCCGCGATTGCCGATCGCAAGGTGAACCAACCGCGTGCGTTAATTATGGCGCCAACGCGTGAGTTAGCCGTGCAGATCCACGCCGACGCTGAGCCGCTGGCACAGACCACTGGTCTGAAATTAGGCCTGGCTTATGGCGGTGATGGCTATGACAAACAGCTGAAAGTGCTGGAAAGCGGCGTCGATATTCTTATCGGCACTACCGGTCGTCTCATTGACTACGCAAAGCAGAACCATATCAACCTGGGCGCGATTCAGGTCGTGGTACTGGATGAAGCCGATCGTATGTACGATCTTGGCTTTATTAAAGATATTCGTTGGCTGTTCCGCCGTATGCCGCCAACCACTCAACGCCTGAACATGCTGTTTTCCGCAACCCTCTCTTACCGCGTCCGTGAACTGGCGTTTGAACAGATGAACAACGCCGAGTACGTTGAAGTTGAACCGGAACAGAAGACGGGCCACCGTATTAAAGAAGAACTCTTCTATCCTTCAAACGAAGAGAAAATGCGTTTGCTGCAAACGCTGATTGAAGAAGAGTGGCCAGATCGCGCCATTGTTTTTGCGAACACCAAACATCGCTGTGAAGAGATCTGGGGCAGTCTTGCTGCTGACGGACATCGCGTAGGCCTGCTTACCGGTGATGTGGCGCAGAAAAAACGCCTGCGTATCCTTGATGAGTTCACCCGTGGCGATCTCGATATTCTCGTCGCGACCGATGTCGCGGCACGTGGCCTGCACATTCCAGCCGTAACGCACGTGTTTAACTATGACCTGCCGGATGATTGTGAAGATTACGTCCACCGCATTGGTCGTACAGGTCGTGCAGGCGCAAGTGGTCATTCTATTAGCCTGGCTTGTGAAGAGTACGCGCTGAATTTACCTGCAATCGAGACCTACATTGGCCACTCGATTCCGGTCAGTAAGTACAACCCGGACGCGCTGATGACCGACCTGCCGAAGCCGCTGCGCCTGACGCGCCCACGCCCAGGCAATGGCCCGCGTCGTACCGGCGGTGCCCCACGTAATCGTCGTCGTTCAGGTTAAGAAAAGTTATGCCATACACAAAATCATTCAGCCTGTATCAAGGCGGCAAGAAAACGAATCCCGATGAGCTTACTTTAGTCAGTAATTCGGGTGAGAGAACGCAGCCAACACAGATACAGGTTGAAGGATGAAGTGTATGAATTCTACTTCGCTGTATGCGGCAATAGATCTCGGCTCTAATAGTTTTCATATGCTGGTTGTACGCGAGGTGGCGGGAAGCATCCAGACGCTCACGCGTATCAAACGCAAGGTGCGTCTGGCTGCCGGCCTGAACAACGACAACGTTCTCTCCGCTGAAGCCATGGAACGCGGCTGGCAATGTCTGCGCCTGTTTGCAGAACGTCTGCAGGATATCCCACACCCGCAAATCCGCGTCGTCGCCACCGCGACACTACGTATTGCCGTAAACGCCAACGCGTTTATCGCTAAAGCACAAGAGATCCTCGGCTGTCCTGTCCAGGTGATTAGCGGCGAAGAAGAAGCCCGACTGATTTATCAGGGTGTCGCCCATACTACCGGCGGAGCCGATCAGCGCCTGGTCGTTGATATTGGTGGTGCCAGTACTGAACTGGTCACCGGTTCCGGCGCACAAACCACCTCCTTGTTTAGTCTGTCAATGGGCTGCGTTACCTGGCTCGAACGGTACTTCACCGATCGTAATCTGGCGCAGGAAAATTTTGACGAAGCAGAGAAGGCGGCGCGTGAGGTTCTACGCCCGGTAGCAGATAAACTGCGCTTTCATGGCTGGAAAGTCTGTGTTGGTGCCTCTGGTACCGTGCAGGCACTACAGGAAATCATGATGGCGCAGGGAATGGATGAGCGTATTACGCTGGCGAAACTCCAGCAGTTAAAACAGCGCGCCATTCATTGTGGACGCCTGGAAGAGCTGGAAATAGAGGGCCTAACGCTGGAACGCGCATTGGTGTTCCCCAGCGGACTGGCCATTCTGATCGCTATTTTCACGGAACTGAACATTCAGTGCATGACCCTCGCAGGTGGCGCATTACGCGAAGGTCTGGTCTACGGCATGTTACATCTGGCAGTGGATCAGGATATTCGCAGCCGTACGTTGCGTAATATTCAGCGTCGATTTATGGTCGATACTGAGCAAGCGCATCGGGTTGCCAATCTGGCGACTAAATTCCTCGATCAGGTAGAAAAAAAGTGGCATCTTGAAGCGATAAGTCGTGAACTACTGATTAGCGCCTGCCAGTTACATGAAATTGGGCTGAGCGTCGATTTTAAGCAGGCACCACAGCATGCGGCGTATCTGGTACGCAACCTCGATCTCCCGGGATTTACCCCCGCGCAAAAAAAACTGTTAGCCACGCTGTTATTAAATCAGACCAACCCAGTCGATCTCTCTTCGCTCCACCAGCAAAACGCCGTGCCTCCGCGTATCGCTGAGCATCTTTGTCGCTTGTTACGGCTTGCGATCATCTTCGCAAGTCGTCGCCGTGACGATTTAGTGCCCGAAGTTCATTTAGATGCAAGAGATGAACACCTTACGGTAACGCTACCTGCTGGATGGCTGGCGCATCACCCACTGGGTAAAGAGCTCATCGATCAAGAAAGCCAGTGGCAAAGCTATGTTCACTGGCCTTTAGAAGTGCACTAAACTTCAAGTATTGCCGGATGGCGCTACGCTTATCCGGCCTACAAAAACCTACTTCTCTTTTGCTTTGGCCATCATAGCCCGAATATTCGCGATGCTGGCTTGCCCCTTTTGCATCCGCTCCTCAGCGCTCACCACTTTACGCTCCTGTTCCCAGATTACGTCATCCTGTGGCAGTTCCAGCAGGAAGCGGCTCGGCTCCGGACGCACCAGCTCCCCGTATTGACGGCGTTCTTTGCACAACGTGAAGATAAGCTCTTTCTGTGCACGGGTAATGCCGACGTAGGCCAGACGACGCTCTTCATCAATGTTGTCTTCATCAATGCTGCTCTGATGAGGTAAAAAGCCCTCTTCCATTCCCACCATAAACACATAGGGGAACTCCAGCCCTTTTGAAGCATGTAGCGTCATCAGCTGCACCTGATCCAACTCTTCTTCGCTTTCTCCACGCTCCATCATATCGCGCAGGGTAAAACGGGTAACAACCTGAGTCAGGGTCATCGGCTCTTCCAGATCGCTGCCTTCCAGCATCTCCGTCATCCAACTGAACAGCGTGTTGACGTTCTTCATACGCATTTCCGCCGCTTTTGGGCTCGGCGAAGTCTCATACAGCCAGGATTCGTAATCAATGCCATGGATCAGGTCACGCACGGCGGCAATCGGTTCACGCTCCGCGAGGCGCTGGATTTCCCCTAGCCAGTGCGTAAAGCGGGTCAGAGAATCATAACCGCGGCCGGTCAGCGTCTGACTGAGCCCCATATCAAAACTGGCGGTAAACAGGCTTTTATTACGCGTCATGGCCCACTCACCCAACTTTTGCAGTGTCGCTGGGCCGATCTCACGCTTCGGTGTATTAACAATACGCAGAAACGCGCTGTCGTCATCCGGGTTGCTCAGCACGCGCAGATAGGCGAGCAGATCTTTGATTTCCGGACGCGAGAAAAACGATGTCCCCCCGGAAATTTTGTACGGGATGCGGTTCTGCATCAGGAATTTTTCGAACACTCGTGACTGGTGGTTGCCACGATACAGGATCGCATAGTCCTTATACTGCGTCTTATTCACGAAGTGATGAGCAATCAACTCCCCGGTCACACGTTCCGCTTCATGCTCTTCGTTGTTGGCACTCAGTACTTTCAGCTCAGGTCCGTAGCCCAGCTCAGAGAACAACCGCTTTTCAAATACATGCGGGTTATTGGCAATGAGGATGTTCGCGGCCTTCAGGATACGCCCGGAAGAACGATAGTTCTGCTCCAGCTTAACCACCTGCAGCGCCGGAAAATCTTTGCTCAGCAGCACCAGGTTTTGTGGACGCGCACCACGCCACGAGTAAATCGACTGATCGTCATCACCCACGACGGTGAAGCGTGCACGGCTGCCCACCAATAACTTCACCAACTCGTACTGGCTGGTGTTGGTATCCTGATATTCATCCACCAGCAGGTAGCGAATCTTGTTTTGCCAGCGCTCACGAACCTCTTCATTACGTTGAAGCAGAAGCGTCGGGAGTAAGATCAGATCGTCAAAGTCAAGAACGTTACACGCCTTCATATGCGCGTCGTACAGACCATAGCAGTGCGCAAAAATACGATCGCGTTCGCCTTTAGCGCTGGCCGCTGCCTGCGCCGGGGTCATCAGATCGTTTTTCCAGTTGGAGATCGTGGAGATCAGCTGTTGGAGGATCAGTTTATCGTCCTCAATTAACCCTTCGGTCAGTTCCTTAAGCAGGGCGACCTGATCGGTATCGTCAAACAGCGAGAAGTTCGACTTCATCCCCAACGCCGCAAATTCACGCTTGATGATATCCAGCCCCAGAGTGTGGAAGGTGGAGATCATCAATCCACGTGCCTCTTTACGACCGAGCGTCTGCGCTACACGCTCTTTCATTTCACGGGCGGCCTTATTGGTAAACGTCACCGCCGCGATATGCCGCGCCTGATAGCCACAAACGCGAATCAGGTGCGCAATTTTATTGGTGATAACGCGCGTCTTACCGGAACCCGCTCCCGCCAGCACCAGGCAAGGGCCAGTGACGAATTCGACGGCTTGTTGTTGTCCGGGGTTTAAACGCATAGGGGCATTGCTCAATCTGTAAACACGGGGGTGTGGATTGTAGCAGAAAGTCAGGCTGAGATTTACCCGCCGAATGGTAAAGTGTTGGGTAGCAAATCAACGATAAGAGTGACCTTATGGCAAAGAGCGCGGCAGCCCTGCACATCCTGGTAAAAGAAGAAAAACTGGCGCTGGAGATCCTCAGCAAACTGGAGCGAGGAATCAGCTTCGATCATCTGGCAAAACGCTATTCCCGCTGCCCTTCCGGGCGCAACGGCGGCGATCTTGGCGAGTTCAAGCAGGGAATGATGGTGGGGCCATTCGACGCCGCCGTTTTTAGCTGCCCGCTACTTAAGCCTTTCGGGCCGGTCAAAACCAAATTTGGCTATCACATCATCAAGGTGCTGTATCGGCGATAAGCCATGCTAAAATCGCCAGCCTTACAGACTCGCTTATAGAAAGGCTCGATCATGGCAAAAACAGCAGCAGCAGTGCATATCCTGGTGAAAGAAGAGAAACTGGCACTGGATCTTCTGGAACAGATTAAAAACGGCGCCGATTTCGGCAAGCTGGCGAAGAAGCACTCCATCTGCCCATCGGGCAAACGCGGCGGTGACTTAGGTGAATTCCGCCAGGGCCAGATGGTTCCGGCGTTTGATAAAGTGGTCTTCTCCTGCCCAGTGCTGGAGCCAACCGGCCCGCTGCACACTCAGTTCGGTTACCACATCATTAAGGTGCTGTACCGTAACTAAGGTGTATCCCCGGCGTCGGCGTTGCCTCGTCCGGGCTACCGGTCGTTCGTAGCCCGGACGAGGCAACGCCGGATTTTTATTTCTGCGATTGCAGCGTCTGCTGGGCGTTATGCTTCATCACGTGGGTGCTAACCGCCGCCTGGAACACCTTAAACATCAGGCCGTTAATCAGCGTGGTGATAGTAATCACGATAAACGCCGTCATCACCCAGTCAATCAGCGCAAACCCGCTGTTCAACAGCGCCGGGCGATATACCGCCATCCCGCCAAATACCACCCAGTGGCTTAAGCAATAGAAGCAGTGGAATAAGTGCCCCATCAGCGCGTTCTTTTCCGTCGTCCATTCGCGAAACGCGGCAAACAGCTCCGTCTGCGTCACCGTCATCGAAATACTGCTCGCCGCCATCGCAATCATCAGGCAGGTGGTTAAATTTTCAATCATGGTCGTGGCCTTTGTCGTTGAAGTAGCTAATAAATTCGCTGCCGATATCCTGTAGCGTCAGGCGTTTAAAACGATCGAGGATCAGCGTCTGCGCATCGGCGAGCGTCTCTGACATCACCCGGTTTACCCCCTGTTCTACCAGGCACTGCGGGTTTTCGCTGCGGTTGCCCAACGCAAACAGCGCCGGTTCGCCGAGCGCCATGTAGATATCGTAAAGCGTGATGTCGCTAACCGGCCGACACAGCCGCCAGCCGCCGTGGTGCCCCTTAGTGGCACAGACAATGTTGTTTTCCCTGAGCCCGGCAAGCAGCTTGCGGATGAATGCCGGATTGCCGTCGATAAAGGCAGCCATCTGTTCGGATGTCAGAGGTTTGTCCATCTGCTCCAGGTGAAGCAGGATGTGCAGCGTTGCTGAGAATGAGTTGTTTGTTTTCATGTAACTTACAATATTACATAAGATAGATATGAGCAATCCCAGAAATGATCATCTGTACAAATAAAAGCTATCTACATGATAAAAAGATGAATTTAGATGATAAGAGAGTGGAGCGAGCGATCCCGTCAAACGCAGATAAAAAAACGGCCCGGTAGCGAGGCGCTGACCGGGCCGGATGATAACGAGGTTTTATTAGCCTGCTACTGCGATACGCTTCATATCGGTCATGTAGCCGCGCAGTTTCTTACCAACCTGCTCGATAGCGTGGCCGCGAACAGCTTCGTTCACGTCGCGCAGCTGAGCGTTGTCTACCGCGCCTTCAGCAATCGCTTTGCCCAGGTCGCCGGTCTGCAGGGTAGTCATAAACTCTTTCAGCAGCGGTACGCAAGCGTAAGAGAACAGGTAGTTACCGTATTCTGCGGTATCGGAGATAACCACGTTCATTTCGTACAGACGCTTACGGGCGATGGTGTTCGCGATCAGCGGCAGTTCGTGCAGTGATTCGTAGTAAGCAGACTCTTCGATGATGCCGGAATCCACCATGGTTTCGAACGCCAGCTCAACGCCCGCTTTCACCATCGCAATCATCAGAACACCTTTATCGAAGTATTCCTGCTCGCCGATTTTACCTTCAAACTGCGGTGCGGTTTCGAACGCGGTTTTACCGGTCTCTTCACGCCAGGTCAGTAGTTTCTTATCGTCGTTAGCCCAGTCAGCCATCATGCCGGCAGAGAATTCACCGGAGATGATGTCATCCATATGTTTCTGGAACAGCGGCGCCATGATCGCTTTCAGCTGTTCGGACAGCGCATAAGCGCGCAGTTTTGCCGGGTTAGACAGACGGTCCATCATCAGAGTGATGCCGCCCTGCTTCAGCGCTTCGGTGATGGTTTCCCAACCGAACTGAATCAGTTTTTCTGCGTAAGCCGGGTCGGTACCTTCTTCCACCAGCTTGTCGAAGCACAGCAGAGAGCCCGCCTGCAGCATACCGCACAGGATAGTCTGCTCGCCCATCAGATCAGATTTCACTTCTGCCACAAAGGAGGATTCCAGCACGCCCGCACGGTGACCACCTGTTGCCGCAGCCCAGGCTTTAGCGATGGCCATGCCCTCGCCTTTCGGATCGTTTTCCGGGTGAACCGCGATCAGCGTTGGTACACCGAAACCACGTTTGTACTCTTCACGCACTTCGGTACCCGGACACTTCGGTGCCACCATCACTACGGTGATGTCTTTACGGATCTGCTCGCCCACTTCAACAATGTTGAAGCCGTGGGAGTAACCCAGCGCCGCGCCGTCTTTCATCAGCGGCTGTACGGAACGCACAACGTCGGAGTGCTGTTTGTCTGGCGTCAGGTTCACTACCAGATCCGCCTGCGGGATCAGCTCTTCGTAGGTACCCACTTTGAAGCCGTTTTCAGTCGCTTTACGCCAGGAAGCACGTTTCTCAGCGATCGCTTCTTTACGCAGGGCGTAGGAGATATCCAGACCGGAGTCACGCATGTTCAGGCCCTGGTTCAGACCCTGCGCGCCACAGCCGACGATGACCACTTTTTTACCCTGAAGGTAGCTTGCGCCGTCGGCGAATTCTTCGCGGCCCATGAAGCGACATTTGCCCAACTGAGCCAGCTGCTGACGCAGATTCAGTGTATTAAAGTAGTTAGCCATGATGGTGTACTCCGTGATGTTGTGTTGTGGTGCTTATTATTCGGTTCGCAGATTTGTATTTGCGAGAATGAACCCACATTACAACAGGAAATTTATTGCGGAAATTGATATATTCACAACATCACATTGCAATTTATGCAACGTAGAAACCCGGAGGCTCGTCTGTGGATTTACGCGATCTAAAAACCTTCCTGCACCTGGCGGAAAGTCGCCACTTTGGCCGAAGTGCACGGGCCATGCACGTCAGTCCTTCTACGCTTTCCCGGCAGATTCAACGCCTGGAAGAGGATCTTGGTCAGGCGCTATTTGTCCGTGATAACCGCACGGTCACGCTCACCGAAGCGGGTGAAGAGCTGCGCGTTTTTGCCCAACAGACGCTGCTGCAGTATCAGCAATTACGCCATACCATTGATCAGCAAGGACCGTCGTTGTCCGGTGAACTGCATATCTTCTGCTCGGTGACTGCCGCCTACAGCCATTTACCACCGATCCTTGATCGCTTCCGTGCCGAACACCCGTCGGTGGAAATCAAACTCACTACCGGTGATGCCGCTGATGCGATGGATAAAGTGGTCACTGGCGAGGCTGACCTGGCGATTGCCGGGAAGCCAGAAACGCTGCCTGGCGCGGTGGCCTTTTCCATGTTGGAGAACCTGGCTGTGGTATTGATAGCGCCAGCACTGCCTTGCCCGGTACGCAATCAGATTTCCGTAGAGGAACCTGATTGGTCCACAGTACCCTTTATCATGGCTGACCAGGGGCCGGTTCGCCGCCGTATTGAGCTATGGTTCCGGCGCAATAAAATCAGCAATCCCTCTATTTACGCCACGGTCGGTGGTCACGAGGCAATGGTATCCATGGTCGCACTGGGCTGCGGCGTAGCATTGTTGCCAGAAGTGGTGCTGGAAAACAGCCCGGAGCCGGTACGTAACCGCGTGATGATACTGGAACGTAGCGACGAAAAAACGCCGTTTGAGCTGGGCGTATGCGCACAAAAAAAGCGGCTGCATGAGCCGCTGATTGATGCGTTCTGGAGCTTGCTACCTGGGCACTAATGCCGGAAGCGCCTTATCCGGCCTACCCTGCCAGAAAGAACCTGAACGCAGGGTTATGACTCTCATCATGGCAGTCGTAGCCCAGCTCATTTAGTCGCGTTTCAAAATCCGGCTCATGATCGCCCAGTTCAAACGCCGCCAGAACACGGCCGTAGTCAGTTCCATGACTGCGATAGTGGAACAATGAAATATTCCAGTGCGTCCCAAGAGTATGCAGAAACTTCAGCAACGCCCCCGGCGATTCCGGGAATTCGAAGCTGAACAGCCGCTCCTGCAAGGGTTTTGACGGACGTCCACCGACCATATAGCGCACGTGCAGTTTTGCCATTTCATCGTCGGAAAGGTCCACCACACTGTAGCCACCCTCGTTGAGCAACTGGAGGATTTCCTTGCGCTCTTCCAGACCGCGACTCAGACGTACCCCGACAAAAATACAGGCGTCTTTGGCATCAGCAAAACGGTAGTTAAACTCAGTCACCGAGCGCCCACCCAGCAATTGGCAGAATTTCAGGAAGCTGCCCTTCTCTTCCGGGATGGTCACTGCCAGCAATGCTTCACGTTGTTCCCCCAACTCGCAGCGTTCAGAAACGTAGCGCAGGCCGTGGAAATTAACGTTGGCCCCAGAAAGCACATGCGCCAGCCGTTCACCGCGAATATTGTGCTGGGCGATGTATTTTTTCATTCCCGCCAGCGCCAGCGCGCCCGATGGCTCAGCCACGGCTCGCACATCTTCAAACAGGTCTTTCATCGCCGCGCAAATAGCATCGCTATCGACGGTGATAATGTCATCGAGATACTCCTGGCACAGACGGAAGGTTTCATCACCAATGCGTTTGACCGCTACGCCTTCAGCAAAAAGACCGACGCGCGGGAGATCCACCGGATGACCCGCATCCAGCGCCGCTTTCAGGCAGGCAGAATCTTCAGCTTCCACGGCAATCACTTTGATTTGTGGCATCAGTTGTTTGATTAGCACTGCGACACCGGCGGCCAGACCACCGCCGCCGACCGGTACAAAAACGCGATCAAGATGGGCATCCTGCTGCAGTAACTCCAGCGCCAGCGTACCTTGCCCGGCAATCACCATCGGGTGATCGAACGGCGGGACCCAGGTAAAGCCCTGCTGTTGCGACAGCTCAATTGCTTTGGCTTTGGCTTCATCAAAGTTCGCCCCGTGCAGCAATACTTCGCCACCGAAACCGCGCACGGCATCGACTTTGATATCAGCGGTAGCCGTCGGCATGACAATCAGCGCTTTCACCCCTAATCGCGCAGAGGAGAACGCCACGCCCTGGGCATGGTTTCCTGCTGATGCAGTGATGACGCCATGCGCTTTCTGCGCTTCAGTCAGTCCCGCCATCATGGCATAGGCTCCGCGCAGCTTGAAACTGTGCACGGGCTGTCGGTCTTCGCGTTTCACCAGAATGACGTTATCGAGGCGCGAAGAGAGCTTGTCCATTTTTTGTAGCGGTGTGACCTGCGCCGCTTCGTACACCGGCGCACGCAGTACCGCTCTGAGATATTCAGCACCTTCCGGCGTGCCGGACAGGGGTTGTGAATCCGCCATCGTCTTAACCCCCCAGTTTCGATTTATCGCGCACCGCACCTTTGTCGGCGCTGGTTGCCAGGCTGGCATAGGCGCGCAGGGCAAAAGAGACCTGACGCTGACGATCTTTTGGTGTCCAGGCTTTGTCACCGCGTGCTTCCTGCGCTTCACGGCGCGCAGCGATTTCCGCATCACTCAGTTGCAGCTGAATACCACGATTCGGGATATCGATAGCAATCATGTCGCCATCTTCGATAATCGCGATATTACCGCCACTGGCCGCTTCCGGTGAAACGTGACCGATAGAGAGTCCCGAAGTACCGCCGGAGAAACGGCCATCTGTTATCAGCGCACAGGCCTTGCCGAGGCCCATCGATTTCAGGAAGGTAGTAGGGTAGAGCATTTCCTGCATGCCCGGCCCGCCTTTCGGCCCTTCATAGCGAATAACTACCACGTCGCCGGCAACCACTTTGCCGCCAAGAATAGCCTCAACCGCATCGTCCTGGCTTTCATACACTTTTGCCGGGCCGGTGAATTTCAGGATGCTGTCATCCACGCCTGCGGTTTTCACGATGCAGCCGTTTTCCGCGAAGTTACCGTACAACACAGCCAGGCCGCCGTCTTTGCTGTAGGCGTGTTCCAGCGAGCGGATACAACCTTCGGCGCGATCGTCATCCAGCGTATCCCAACGGCAGTCCTGCGAGAACGCCTGGGTGGTACGGATGCCGGCCGGGCCTGCGCGGAACATCTTTTTCACCGCGTCATCTTTGGTCAGCATCACGTCATACCGATCGAGCGTTTGCGGCAGCGTCAGACCCAACACGTTTTTCACGTCACGGTTCAGCAGGCCTGCTCTGTCCAGTTCACCTAAAATGCCCAGTACGCCGCCCGCACGGTGCACATCTTCCATATGGTATTTCTGCGTACTCGGCGCCACTTTACACAGTTGCGGGACTTTGCGGGACAGCTTGTCGATGTCACTCATAGTGAAGTCGATTTCCGCTTCCTGCGCTGCCGCCAGCAGGTGCAGAACGGTGTTGGTGGAGCCGCCCATTGCGATATCCAGGGTCATAGCGTTTTCAAACGCCGCCTTGCTGGCAATGTTGCGCGGCAGAGCGGAAGCGTCATCCTGCTCATAATAGCGTTTGGTCAACTCGACAATACGCGAACCGGCATTGAGAAACAGTTGCTTACGGTCAGCGTGGGTCGCCAGCAACGAACCATTACCTGGCTGCGACAGACCCAGCGCTTCGGTCAGACAGTTCATCGAGTTGGCGGTGAACATCCCCGAGCAGGAGCCGCAAGTCGGACAGGCGGAACGCTCAACCTGTTCGCTTTGTGAGTCAGAGACTTTCGGGTCCGCGCCCTGAATCATCGCATCAACCAGGTCGAGCTTGATGATTTGGTCAGAAAGCTTGGTTTTCCCGGCTTCCATTGGGCCACCGGAAACAAAGATCACCGGAATATTCAGGCGCAAAGAGGCCATTAACATCCCGGGGGTGATTTTGTCGCAGTTGGAGATGCAGACCATCGCATCGGCACAGTGGGCGTTAACCATGTACTCGACCGAATCGGCAATCAGCTCGCGCGACGGCAGTGAATACAGCATGCCCCCGTGGCCCATGGCAATTCCGTCATCCACAGCAATGGTGTTGAACTCTTTTGCTACGCCGCCTGAAGCTTCAATTTGTTCGGCAACCAGCTTACCGAGATCGCGCAGATGCACGTGCCCTGGCACGAACTGGGTAAAGGAGTTCACCACAGCGATAATCGGTTTACCGAAGTCGTCATCGGTCATCCCGGTGGCGCGCCACAATGCGCGGGCACCCGCCATATTACGGCCATGGGTGGTGGTGGCAGAACGATACTTAGGCATGCTTGATTAACTCCCGTCTGTCTAATAATTGGGACGGTGCGTGCCGTCCCAAATTTATGTTTATTGATTAACCTGATCCAACCAGCCGTATTTATCTTCTGTTTCACCGGTGAAGAGGCCAAAGAAGGCTTGCTGGATGCGTTTGGTGACCGGACCGCAGCGGCCTTCGCCCACCTGGATACCATCGACGCTGCGTACTGGAGTGATTTCCGCCGCGGTACCGGACATGAACACTTCGTCAGCCAGGTACAGCGATTCACGGGAAAGTACCTGCTCACGCACCTCGATATCGAGATCTTTTGCCAGCTTGATGATCGCGTCACGCGTGATGCCTGGCAGTGCAGAAGAGGTAAATGGTGGGGTAAACAGAATGCCGTCTTTAACTTCAAACAGGTTTTCACCGGCACCTTCGGAGATATAGCCATTCACGTCCAGCGCAATACCTTCCTGATAACCATGACGACGCGCTTCGCTACCCACCAGCAACGAAGACAGATAGTTACCGCCCGCTTTAGCCGCGGTAGGGATAGTGTTTGGTGCAACACGGTTCCAGGAAGAAACCATGGCATCAATCCCCTGATCCAGAGCATCTGCACCAAGGTAAGCGCCCCACGGGAACGCAGCAATAATCACATCCGTGGTGTATCCCGCAGGCGGGTTAACGCCCATACCTACATCGCCAACAAACACCAGCGGACGGATATAGGCGCTGGTCAGATTGTTTTTGCGGATCACCGCGCGGCATGCTTCCATCAGTTCATCAACGCTCTGAGAGACCGGAAAACGATAGATCTTGGCTGAATCACGCAGACGCTGCATGTGCTCGCGATGACGGAACACCACCGGCCCTTTGTGAGAGTCGTAGCAACGGATGCCTTCAAATACCGAAGTACCGTAATGCAGCGCGTGGGACATCACGTGAACCTTCGCGTCTTCCCAACGAATCATCTCGCCATTAGACCAAATGTAATCAGCTTTTTTCGTCGTCATTTTTCTTCCTTTTGCGCTCAGGCGCGGATTTGTTGTGATGTGGTTGTGCTCTGGCAGATAGCAACGTGCGCAACATCTACCAGTTTACTTAACTGACTAAACAGTAAGTCGACCGACCGGGGGCTGGCAACGGTCAATTCGATATTTATATTCTGCGCATCGCTGGCGGCTTCCATATTCATGGAGCACACCTGAAAACCACGATGGCGTACCACGCGTAAAACACGTTCTAACGTTTCCGGATTGAAACGAGCCTCAACGGCGACCTGATGTTGCATCATGATAATTTCTCCAGCATTTCTGAGTTGCTGGCACCTGGTGGTACCAGAGGCCAGACATTCTCAAGTTCGTCGATTGAGACATGAAGCAGGTATGGCCCCTCACTGTTCAGCATAGTGTCGAGAGCCGCTTCAACCTGGTCTTTACGGGTGATGTGTTGACCTGGGATGCCGAAGGCACTGGCCAACATGAGGAAATCGGGGTTATCGGTAAGGGTGGTTTCGCTATAACGTTCCTGGAAAAACAGCTGCTGCCATTGTCGAACCATGCCTAACCGTTGGTTGTCGAGTAAGACGATCTTCAACGGCAATTGCTTACGTTTTACGGTGCCCAGCTCCTGTACATTCATCATGAAGGAACCGTCACCGGAGATACAGATTACCGTATCGTTCGGGCGAGCTACCTGCGCGCCAACCGCAGCAGGTAAACCAAAGCCCATCGTTCCCAGCCCGCTGGAAGTAATGAAATTTTCCGGGCGGGTATAGGTCATATGCTGTGCCGACCACATCTGATGCTGGCCAACATCCGTTGTAACAACGCTATCCGCAGGTTTACGGTCCGACAGTTGTTTTAACAACAACGGCGCATAGATGGCCTCACCCGGATGGTCGTAGCGCCAGGTATGCTCTGCGCGCAGTTCTGCACTGTGCTGACGCCAGGCGCCAACGTTCAGAGGTTGTTGTAATGCCGGTAACAGCGTATTTAAATCGCCCTGTAACGCTACGTGCGCCTGACGCAGTTTGTTCATCTCAGCCGGATCGATATCCATGTGGATCACGCTGGCGTTCGGAGCGAAGGTGTTCAGCTTGCCAGTCACCCGGTCATCAAAACGAGCCCCGACAGCGATCAGTAAGTCGCATTCCTGCACCGCAAAATTCGCGGCCTTGGTTCCGTGCATCCCCAGCATTCCCAAGTAATACGGATAATCAGCGTCAACGGCGCCCAGACCTTTCAGCGTACAAGCGACCGGTAATTGGGTCAGCGCGATAAATTCACGCAGGGCAGGAACCGCCTGCGCCATACCAACGCCCCCCCCTACGTACAGGATTGGTTTTTGCGCCTGCGCCAGCATGTTACGCGCCAGCTCAACGTCAGCATGAGGGAATGCGGCCGAATCTTCTACGGTCGTGAAATACGGTTCCAGCATACCGCTGGCTAACTGGATATCTTTCGGGATATCAACCAGAACAGGCCCCGGACGGCCGGAGTTAGCCACGTTGAAAGCTTCCGCCATAATGCGCGGCAACTCCTCCAGTGACTGGACCAGGAAGCTATGTTTGGTGCAGGACAGTGACATACCCAGCACGTCCACTTCCTGAAACGCATCGGTTCCGATGAATGGTGCAGCAACCTGGCCGGTGATGGCCACAACAGGAACGGAATCTAACAGCGCATCAGCAAGACCCGTAATCAGGTTGGTCGCACCCGGACCGGAAGTGGCAATACATACACCGGTTTTACCTGTAGAACGGGCATAGCCAATAGCCGCCATCGCCGCCCCCTGCTCATGACGGCACAACAGGTGTTCTACGCCGCCGTCATACAACGCATCGTAAACCGGCATAATTGCGCCACCGGGATAACCGAAAACGGTTTTAACCCCTTGTGCACGCAACGCATGTACCACCCACTGAGCCCCATTCATAGTTACATCCCCGCCGTAAATCTTGAGAAACAGAATTTTATGCTACCGTTCACTTTCTGCTCCTCATGTCTGTTTTTAAGGTCAAAAAAAACCCCCGAACCTTTCGGTGCGGGGGTCTTAGTTCGTTAAGGCTTGTTTTCTAAGCCTTTCCTCGTCCAAGTGCAGCCCCGCACGGTGGGATAATAATCACCACCACGCTAATCACGACCAGGCTAATCACTCGTAGAAGGGCTGTCATTTTTGTATTTTCTTGCATCTTGTTCGAAGGAATACCTAAAGAGTTACCATAGAATTTGCGAATAGCACAAGATATTTTTGTTTTCATTTTTCTGACGCCGTTAACGGTTTAGATAAATACCGTTGTTTTTTATACAAAAAATATAAAATGAAAATATTTCACGTTTCAGCGCATCAGCACAATCTGCGATCCCTTCTCTCAGCACACTCATACGCATTTGCGAGCGAGATTCCAGACATAGTGCAAACAATACCTGAGTACACAAAAACACAGGAATAAGCATCTAAAAACACCAATTATGCAGAATCTTGCCAATATCTATTGAGACATAATATTCCTATCAGGAGGGGTTATGTCACTATCGATTGTTCACACACGCGCCGCCCTCGGCGTGAATGCACCAGCCATTACCATCGAAGTACATATTAGTAATGGCCTGCCTGGTTTAACCATGGTGGGGTTACCTGAAACGACAGTGAAAGAGGCTCGCGATCGGGTACGCAGTGCAATTATTAATAGCGGGTATGAATTCCCCGCCAGGAAGATAACCATCAACCTGGCTCCGGCTGACCTCCCCAAAGAAGGTGGGCGATATGATTTACCTATCGCCGTTGCGCTTCTGGCCGCCTCTGAGCAGCTTACAACCCATAATCTCGATACCTATGAGCTGGTAGGCGAATTAGCGCTTACAGGCGCTTTACGCGGCGTTCCAGGCGCTATATCAAGTGCAACCGAAGCGATTCGTGCAGGCCGGCGAATCATTGTCGCTAAAGAGAATGCCGCAGAAGTTGGCCTAATACACGGTGAAGGGTGCTTGATTGCCGATCACCTTCAGGCGGTATGCGCATTTCTGGAAGGAAAGCATGATTTAGATAAACCGCAATCTGCAGACTTTACCGCCGAACCTTCGCCAGAGGATCTCAGTGATGTCATCGGTCAGGAACAGGGCAAACGGGGGCTGGAGATCACCGCCGCAGGTGGTCACAACCTCCTGCTTATCGGCCCTCCGGGTACGGGCAAGACCATGCTGGCCAGCCGCCTCAGGGGATTGCTTCCTCCACTTAGCAACGATGAGGCGCTGGAAAGTGCAGCGATCCTCAGTCTGGTCAATTCCGATACAATACAAAAACAGTGGAAGCAACGCCCTTTTCGTTCTCCCCATCACAGTGCTTCATTAACCGCAATGGTGGGGGGGGGTTCTATTCCCGCCCCGGGAGAGATCTCCCTGGCGCATAACGGTATATTATTTCTGGATGAATTACCTGAGTTTGAGCGACGCACGCTGGATGCACTACGCGAGCCTATTGAGTCTGGACAGATCCATTTGTCCCGCACGCGGGCTAAAATAACCTACCCAGCGCGTTTTCAACTGATTGCTGCTATGAATCCCAGCCCAACGGGCCATTATCAGGGGAACCATAACCGCAGCAGTTCAGAACAGACGCTGCGTTATCTCAATCGACTATCAGGGCCTTTTCTTGACCGCTTTGATCTCTCCCTCGAAATCCCCTTGCCACCCCCAGGCATACTCAGCCAGTGCGCGGTGAAAGGAGAAGACAGCGCTACGGTAAAACAACGCGTTCTGGCTGCACGGGAACGTCAGTACCAGCGGCAAAATAAGTTAAATGCGTATCTGGACAGTCAGGATATACATAAATTTTGCATGCTTCGTAGAGATGATGCGCACTGGCTTGAGGACACGTTAGCTCGTCTTGGATTGTCCATCCGCGCCTGGTTACGTCTGATAAAAGTCGCACGTACAATTGCGGATATTGAACAGTGCGACCATATCACCCGCCTGCACTTACAGGAGGCCGTTGCTTATCGGGCGATAGATCGGTTATTAATTCACCTGCAGAAATTACAGGCATAAAAAAAGGGCTTACGCCCTTTTTTATTAATCATCAGATTCGGTGTAATCTTCCGCACCTTCTACCTGAGGTTTCCCGCCAGACAGAGTGTGGAAACGTTTCGGACGTTTAATCCGCGTCATGTACTTGGACCACACACGTTCAGCTTCAGTAACCGGTTCACGTTCACCGCGGCATACCGCAACAAACAATTTTTCTTCTTCCGTTACTGGCTCACGTTTGCCCAGATCCAGCTCGTTGAAGGCATAGCCATGACGCTCGAGCAGCTGTGCCTCTTTAATGGTGAAATCACCATGACGGGAGAATCCGCGGGGGTAATATTTATTGTCGAAATATCGATTAGTCGTCGTAAAGCTTTCCGCCATCCTGCACGCTCCTAATTCTTTGGCCGAGCTATTTATGGCGCGGAGTATTAGTTACGCTTGACAGAGCGTCAAACAAAAGATTTAAATCATCACGACAAATAATTTTATGGAGCGCGTTGTGGATACGGAATTGTTAAAAACTTTCCTGGAAGTTAGCCGGACACGCCACTTTGGTCGGGCAGCTGAAGCGCTCTACCTGACCCAGTCGGCAGTAAGTTTTCGGATCAGACAACTGGAAAATCAACTGGGTGTGAACCTGTTCACCCGACACAGAAACAATATTCGTTTGACCGCTGCGGGTGAGAAATTATTGCCTTACGCAGAAACGCTGATGAATACGTGGCAAGCAGCACGTAAGGAGGTCGCAAATACCTCGCGGCACAACGAGTTTTCGATCGGTGCCAGTGCATCCCTTTGGGAATGCATGCTCAATGACTGGTTGCGGCGTTTATACCAATCTCAGGAGCCACAATCCAGCCTGCAGTTTGAAGCGCGAATAGCTCAGCGTCAGTCGTTAGTAAAGCAGCTCCATGAAAGACAACTGGATCTGCTAATTACGACAGAAACCCCAAAAATGGACGAATTTAGCAGCCAACTGTTGGGATATTTCACGCTGGCGCTTTATTGTAGTTCCCCTTCGCAAACCAAAGATGAACTGAATTATCTGCGTCTGGAATGGGGACCGGATTTTCAGCAGCACGAAGCGGGATTGATTGCAGGAGATGAAGTACCGGTACTTACCACCAGTTCTGCAGAACTGGCAAGACAGCAACTTTCTGTAATTAAGGGGTTTAGTTGGCTTCCCGTCAACTGGGCCAGAACCAAAAGCGATCTTCACACAGTTACTGACAGTACGACGCTTTCACGTCCGTTATATGCGGTTTGGCTGCAAAATAGCGACAAACATGCGCTAATTCGTGATTTGCTGAAAACAAATATTTTGGAAGATTAATGAAAACGCTGGCAAGGATGCCGGGAAACAATGAACAGGAAGATCTCGAACAAAATGTTCAGGTAAAAAAAAATCCTTAGCAAAAATGCTAAGGATTATTTCTGGCAGGGGCGGAGAGACTCGAACTCGCGACACCCGGTTTTGGAGACCGGTGCTCTACCAACTGAGCTACGCCCCTAAATTTTCTTATCATTAAGCCTGCTTAGTAGCAGGCTTAATTTTCTAATAAGTGGCGGAACGGACGGGACTCGAACCCGCGACCCCCTGCGTGACAGGCAGGTATTCTAACCAACTGAACTACCGCTCCACCGAATTTCTTTGTCACCACCCGGATTATTCATCCCGGTTTACTGCAATTTGATGCCTGGCAGTTCCCTACTCTCGCATGGGGAGACCCCACACTACCATCGGCGCTACGGCGTTTCACTTCTGAGTTCGGCATGGGGTCAGGTGGGACCACCGCGCTACAGCCGCCAGGCAA
>NZ_JANEWJ010000021.1:0-83893 GCF_028069755.1 Citrobacter sp. Igbk 16
CCTGATGGCGCGTAGCTTTCAGGCCTACAAGGTACATAACCCGTAGGCCGGATAAGACGGTACGTCGCATCCGGCAACCATTGCCTGATGGCGCTTCGCTTATCAGGCCTACAAGGTACGTAACCCGCAGGCCGGATAAGACGGTACGTCGCATCCGGCAACCATTGCCTGATGGCGCGTAGCTTTCAGGCCTACAAGGTACATAACCCGTAGGCCGGATAAGACGGTACGTCGCATCCGGCAACCATTGCCTGATGGCGCTTCGCTTATCAGGCCTACAAGGTACGTAACCCGTAGGCCGGATAAGACGTTTACGTCGCCATCCGGCAACCACTACAACAACTTACGCACTACGTTTGAGCAGCATCGACTTAATATGCCCGATGGCACGCGTCGGGTTCAGTCCCTTAGGACAAACACTGACGCAGTTCATGATGCTATGGCAGCGGAATACGCTGAAAGCGTCACTCAAACCGTCCAGGCGGCTGTCGGTCTCGGTATCGCGGCTATCAATTAAGAAGCGATACGCGGCCAGCAGACCTGCAGGACCAATAAACTTGTCCGGGTTCCACCAGAATGATGGGCAAGACGTTGAGCAGCATGCACATAAAATACATTCATACAGCCCATCGAGCTTCTCACGCTGCTCTGGCATTTGTAAATGCTCACGAGCCGGTGGATTTTTCCCATTATTCAACAAGTAAGGTTTAATCTTCTCATACTGTGCGTAGAATTGCCCCATGTCTACCACCAAATCGCGCACAACCGGTAAACCCGGCAGCGGGCGAATGACAATCTTCTTGCCCGGCTGATTCAGCGCAGAAATAGGTGTGATACAGGCCAGTCCATTTTTACCGTTCATATTCAGACCGTCGGAGCCACAGACCCCTTCACGGCAGGAACGGCGGAACGACAGCGACGGATCTTTTTCTTTCAGCTGCATCAGTGCATCCAGCAGCATCATGTCGCGCCCTTCTTCCGCTTCCAGGGTGTAATCCTGCATGTGCGGAGCATCATCAACATCCGGGTTATAGCGATAAATTGAAAACTCGAGTCTCATTTTCCTGTCTCCGCATTAGTAAGTACGAATCTTCGGCGGGAATGCCGGGCGCAGTTTCGGTTCCATGTTGACTTGACGTCGGGTCATGGATTCCGACTCTGGCAGATACAGGGAATGGCACAGCCAGTTTTCATCATCACGTTCCGGGAAGTCGAAGCGACTATGCGCGCCACGGCTTTCGGTACGGAAGTTGGCGGATACCGCCGTTGCGTACGCGGTTTCCATCAGGTTATCCAACTCCAGGCACTCAACGCGCTGGGTGTTGAACTCGCTGGAGGTATCATCCAGACGGGCATTTTTCAGGCGCTCACGAATGGCTTTCAGCTCTTCAAGACCTTTCGCCATCGCATCACCTTCACGGAATACTGAGAAGTTATGCTGCATACATTCCTGCAGCGCTTTACGGATCACAACCGGGTCTTCACCGTCGCGGTTACCGTTCCAGCGATTCAGACGCGCCAGAGAGGCATCGATCTCTTCTTCCGTCGCATCCTGCAGGTTACCTTGCTCGGCGATAGACTCCTGCAGATGCAGACCGACCGCACGACCAAAGACCACCAGGTCCAGCAATGAGTTGCCGCCCAGACGGTTGGCACCGTGAACCGATACGCAAGCGATCTCGCCCACGGCAAACAGCCCAGGAATAACTACATCTTCGCCCTGCTCGTTCACGGTCAGCGCCTGGCCAGTCACCTTGGTCGGAATACCCCCCATCATGTAGTGACAGGTTGGAATAACCGGAATCGGCTCTTTCACCGGATCAACGTGAGCAAAGGTACGTGAAAGCTCCAGGATACCCGGCAGACGGGATTCCAGTACTTCTTTACCCAGATGGTCGAGTTTCAGTTTAGCGTGCGGACCCCATGGGCCATCACAACCACGGCCTTCACGGATTTCGATCATGATGGAGCGCGCCACCACGTCACGACCCGCAAGGTCTTTCGCGTTCGGGGCATAACGCTCCATGAAGCGTTCGCCGTGTTTGTTCAGCAGGTAACCACCTTCACCACGGCAGCCTTCTGTTACCAGCACGCCCGCACCGGCGATACCGGTTGGGTGGAACTGCCACATTTCCATGTCCTGCACCGGAACCCCGGCACGGATTGCCATACCTACGCCATCACCCGTGTTGATGTGAGCGTTAGTTGTCGACTGATAAATACGGCCTGCGCCACCGGTTGCCAGCACGGTCGCGCGGGCTTTGAAGTAAACCACTTCACCGGTTTCGATACACAGTGCGGTACAACCGACAATTGCGCCGTCGGCGTTTTTCACCAGATCTAACGCATACCACTCGGAGAAAATCGTGGTGTGGTTTTTCAGGTTTTGCTGATACAGCGTGTGCAACAGCGCGTGGCCGGTACGGTCAGCCGCCGCTGCAGTACGTGCCGCTTGCTCGCCACCGAAGTTTTTCGACTGACCGCCAAACGGACGTTGATAAATGGTGCCATTTTCCAGGCGGGAGAACGGCAGCCCCATGTGATCCAGCTCCAGAATCGCTTCCGGGCCGGTTTTACACATATATTCAATGGCGTCCTGATCCCCAATGTAGTCCGACCCTTTTACAGTGTCGTACATGTGCCATTCCCAGTTATCTTCATGGGTATTACCGAGCGCAACGGTGATACCACCCTGCGCAGAGACGGTATGGGAACGGGTTGGGAAGACTTTGGAGAGCAGCGCACAGGTCTGACCGCTCTGGGAAATTTGCAGCGCCGCGCGCATACCTGCGCCACCGGCACCAATCACAACAGCATCAAATTCTCTGACTGGCAGTTTCATTACACACCCCACACCACAACAAATCCATAAATGACGTAAACCACCAGCGCAACGACAATGGCCAGTTGCAGAATCAGGCGAACTGCCAGAGGTTTAACGTAGTCGGTCAACACCTGCCACATGCCAATCCAGGCATGAATCAAGATGGAGAAAAGCGCCAGCAGGGTGAAGACTTTGGTGAATGCCGATGAGAAGAAACCGGTCCAGGCTTCAAAGGTCAAGTCGCCACTGGTGGCGAAGAAGCCGACCATATAGATGATGTATAACGTCAGAACGATAGCGGTGGCACGGACCAGAATGAAGTCATGTACGCCATTGCGTCCTAATGCGGAGGCGTTGCTTACCATACGAGGACTCCTGCGAGAAGTGAAAGCACGACAATGATTACAAAAGAAATTTTGGCGGAACGTGTCCCTGCTTCGAGGGTTTCTTCGAGGTAGCCAAAATCCATCAACAGATGGCGAATGCCCATTACGGCGTGATAGGCCAGCGCAATCAGAATCCCCCACAGAATCAACTCCACGAAGAAATTATTCATAATGGATGACGCGGCGAGGAAACCTTCAGGGGAGGACAGGCTGGTACCCAATAACCACAACAGGATCCCGACCGCCACGAAGGTGATCACTCCAGATACGCGATGGAGAATGGACGCTATCGCCGTGATTGGGAATCGGATCGTTTGCAGATCCAGATTGACAGGTCTTTGTTTTTTCACATTTCTTATCATGAATAACGCCCACATGCTGTTCTTATTATTCCCTTTGGACTTCGGGCACAGAAGAAAAAGACTTCTGTAGTCTGAAAGACGCCGGGATTTCCTTCCTCCGGTCTGCGTGCGGGTCAGACAGCGTCCTTACTATAACTACGCGTCATATAAAACACTGCTTCCAGTTGCTAAAACGACACGTTACAACGCTGGTTGGCTCGGGATTGCAGGGTATTCCGGAGACCTGGCGGCAGTATAGGACGTTCACAAAATCATTACAATTAACCTACATATAGTTTGTCGGGTTTTATCCCGAACAGTGACATAGGTCACGATAACAACATTATTTTAATTTTTAATCATCTGATTTGACAATCATTAAACAAAGTTGTTACAAACGACACCAGAAAAAGCATATAATGCGTAAAAGTTATGGGGTCACTCTTTCACCGGAGATTTAGTTATGTAACAGTGTGGAAGTATTGACCAATACCTTCAGGACAGTTATTAGTGATAGACAGGTTAAATAATTCGGATTGCTAAGTTGTTGATTTGTTGCTAATTCACCATGAGTTAACTGATTTACCTGCAAGCGCCCATTGCTCTGTACCCTGGTTTTCTCCTCTATCGCAGAGCGGCGAGCCGAATAACAAACTGGTAATGGTTAATTGATGAGTTGAAACAGATCTCACCTGAGTAGTCTTAAGTAATAAGGCGCTAAGGAGACCGTAAATGGCTGATACTAAAGCAAAACTCACTCTTAATGGTGACGCTGCTATTGAACTGGATGTGCTGAAAGGTACGCTCGGTCAAGATGTTATTGATATTCGTAGCCTTGGCTCAAAAGGGATGTTTACTTTTGACCCAGGTTTTACCTCTACCGCATCCTGCGAATCCAAAATTACTTTCATCGACGGTGACGAAGGTGTTTTGCTGCATCGCGGCTTCCCAATTGACCAGTTGGCGACCGAGTCCAACTATCTGGAAGTGTGTTATATCCTGCTGTACGGTGAAAAACCGTCACAGGAAGAGTACGACGAGTTCAAAACCACGGTCACTCGCCATACCATGATCCACGAGCAGATTACCCGTCTGTTCCACGGTTTCCGCCGCGACTCTCACCCGATGGCCGTTATGTGCGGTGTTACCGGTGCGCTGGCCGCGTTTTACCATGACTCGCTGGATGTCAATAATGCGCGTCACCGTGAAATCGCCGCTTTCCGTCTGCTGTCCAAAATGCCAACCATGGCAGCAATGTGCTACAAATACTCCATCGGCCAGCCGTTTGTTTATCCGCGTAACGACCTTTCCTACGCCGGTAACTTCCTGAATATGATGTTCTCCACGCCGTGCGAAAAATACGAAGTAAACCCAATCCTGGAACGCGCAATGGATCGTATTCTGATCCTGCATGCTGACCACGAACAAAACGCTTCAACCTCAACCGTACGTACCGCAGGTTCTTCCGGCGCTAACCCGTTTGCCTGCATCGCAGCCGGTATCGCTTCCCTGTGGGGACCGGCTCACGGCGGCGCGAACGAAGCTGCACTGAAAATGCTGGAAGAAATCAGCTCAGTTAAACACATTCCGGAATTTGTTCGCCGCGCGAAAGACAAGAATGATTCTTTCCGTCTGATGGGCTTTGGTCACCGTGTTTACAAAAACTATGACCCGCGCGCCACCGTCATGCGTGAAACCTGTCATGAAGTACTGAAAGAACTGGGCACCAAAGATGACCTGCTGGAAGTGGCAATGGAGCTTGAGCACATCGCGCTCAACGACCCGTACTTCATCGAGAAGAAACTCTACCCGAACGTAGACTTCTATTCTGGCATCATTCTGAAAGCAATGGGCATCCCGTCCTCCATGTTTACCGTAATCTTCGCGATGGCACGTACCGTTGGCTGGATTGCACACTGGAACGAAATGCACACCGACGGCATGAAAATCGCCCGTCCTCGCCAGTTGTACACTGGCTACGATAAACGCGATTTTAAGTCTGATATTAAGCGTTAATTTGCCGTGCCGGATGGCGCTCATGCTTATCCGGCCTATAAAACGTTCCAGACATAGGCCGGATATGCCGCATGACGTTGCTATCCGGCACATTTCTGCTTTTTATTGCCCCTCGTAGTTTTATTCTTATCGCGCTTTCTCTATGATTTATTAAGCGTTACTTAATATTATTCAGGAGCATGGGATGCCTGTGTTGCGGTGGGGTTTACTGTTTTTACTGTCACTCCTTCTTTCCCTGCTCTTTCTGTCTGTTCATCTCCCGGGTCCCTTGCTGCTTGGGTCGATGATTGTCGGTATTATCTTCAGTATGCGCGGCATTTCACTACAACTCCCTCGCTGTGCATTTCTTGGCGCTCAGGCCATTCTCGGCTGTATGATTGCGCAAAACCTGACTGGCTCTATTTTAACCACGCTTGCGGCGCACTGGCCGGTGGTTATGGTCATCCTGCTGGCGACGCTTATTAGCAGCGCGGTCATCGGCTGGCTGCTGGTTCGTTACAGCAACCTGCCCGGTAACACCGGCGCGTGGGGTTCATCACCTGGCGGGGCAGCCGCGATGGTTGCGATGGCGCAGGATTATGGCGCTGACATCCGCCTGGTAGCCTTTATGCAGTATCTGCGGGTACTGTTGGTAGTCGGCGCGGCCGCACTGGTCACCCGGCTGGTAATGGGCGACCAGGCACAGGCGGTCAGCGCACAAATTGTCTGGTTTCCGCCACTGAGTATCAACCTGTTCAGTACCCTGATGTTGGCCGCCGTTGCCGGGGGGGCAGGACGCTTGCTGCGTATCCCCTCTGGCGTCATGCTCCTGCCTATGCTGGTGGGCGCATTGCTGAACGCTGGCGGTGTCATGGTAATTGAACTGCCGGAATGGCTGTTGGCAATGGCATATATGGCTATCGGCTGGCAAATAGGCCTGGGTTTTGACAAACAGATATTTTTGATGGCACTGCGTCCGTTGCCACAAATTTTATTGTCTATTTTTTCGCTGATGACGATCTGTGCCGCCATGGCCTGGGGGCTGGCACATTATATGAAAATTGACTTTCTCACCGCCTATCTGGCGACCAGTCCGGGAGGTGTGGACTCCGTCGCAGTGATTGCCGCAGGAAGCCACGCCGACATGGCACTGGTTATGGCGATGCAAACCCTGCGACTGTTCAGTATTTTATTAACCGGGCCGACAGTCGCGCGGTTTATCTCAGCGCATGCGCCAAAACAGCCCGCTTAGTGCTGGCATCCCGGGCACCAGTAAAACGGTCGTGAAGAGAGCATCGTTTTCTCAATAATGCCGCCACAGCGCTCACAGGACTCGCCATCCCGATGGAACACCTTAAAGCGAAATAACGCCCCGTGATGCTTATTCTCATCAGCCAGCCCACGGGTGTTGTAGGACAGGCGTGGGATCTCGAGCAACGCATGCGCCAGCGCGCTGAGCTGTTCATCACTCAGTTGCGATGCTTTATGCTGACCGGTCAGTCCAACCTGCCAGAGAATTTCTACCCGCAGATAGTTCCCCAGTCCCGCCAGAAACGCCTGATCCAACAGTAAGCCAGAAAACTGCCGATTGCGAAAACGGGGTGACAGCAAGCGCGCTTTAACCTCCTCAGGCGTTAAACGCAGATCCAGCACGTCCGGCCCTACCCGTTGCAGAAACGGATGGGTCGCCAATTGTGCTGATGTCAGCATCTCAATATCAGACGCGCTATAGAGCAGGATGGTTTTATCGTGTGTTTGCAGTTTGACACGCAGCACACGCGTCGTTTCCGGTATATTTCCGGTCTCCACCACCCGCCATACGCCGTAAAGCTGATTGTGGCTGTATAGCGTCAGGCCATTTGAAAAGTGGGTCAGCAATGCTTTCCCCCGCGTTTCAAGCTGGGTGACGCGCTGCCCGATGAGTTGAGACTGATACGGTTTTAACTGCTCAAAGGCAAACCAGACATCCGTCAGCGGTTTGCCTTTGACTGCCGCCTCCAGGTTATCCGCCGCGCGGCGGATCTCCGGGCCTTCAGGCATAATACTGTCCTTGGTTAGTGTGTTGCACCGCCCGTCACTGCAATATCGCTGTCCACCTGCAATGCAGTGTCAATGGCAATTTCCAGCGCCCGGCGCACCGTTTCGCTCGCCATACTTGGCGCTCCGGGGTGCGCGGCGGCCTGTTGTGGCAGATAAGGAATATGGATAAAACCGCCCTTCACTGCCGGTGTGTCGCGTAACGTATGCAGCAGGCCATACATCACATGATTACAAACAAAGGTACCTGCTGTTTGGGAAACCGAGGCTGGGATACCCGCATTGCGCATGGCCATCACCATCGCTTTGATTGGCAGTGTGCTAAACCATGCCGCCGGACCCTCGGCGACAATCGGCACATCAACAGGCTGCTGACCGTGGTTATCCGCAATACGCGCATCGTCCACGTTGATCGCCACACGCTCAACGGTTATATCTGTACGGCCTCCTGCCTGCCCCACCGCCAGCACCAACGACGGTGACAGCGCGTCAATCGCGGCATTAAGTACGGTCAGAGACTCGCCAAACACGCACGGTAGCTGACGCGCCACGACGCGGCATCCGGCAATGATAGCATTGTCGAGCCCGGAGACCACTTCCCAGGAAGGGTTAACTGACTCTCCGCCAAAGGGTTCAAATCCGGTGATTAAGACCGTTTTCATCCTTCCTCCTTACAGGAACATCAGGAAATACATCAGGAACACGTTAACCAGCAACAGCAGTATGCCGGTTGGCACCTGCGCTTTAATCACGGCGTTTTTATCCGGCAACTCCAGCAGGGCTGCAGGCACGATGTTAAAGTTCGCTGCCATCGGTGTCATTAAGGTTCCGCAATATCCGGAGAACATCCCTATAGCCGCCATCACCGCGGGGTTACCACCATGCTGCAACACAAGAATTGGAATACCGATCCCGGCGGTTACAATCGGGAAAGCAGCAAATGCGTTCCCCATGACCATCGTCAACAGCGCCATGCCAATGGTGTATACCGCCACAGCGATAAAGCGGCTATCTACCGCGAGGTACTCCTGGGTCAGATACGATATACCACTGCCCACCCCTGCCGCCGTAAACAGCAGCCCGAGCGTCGCCAGAATTTGCGGCAGGATGAACGCCCAGCCGATGGAGTCCAGCAGACGGCGGGCTTCCTGAATGGGCTGATGGACGCGCTCATGGGTCATTTTTATCGCCATTGCCAGGCCAATCAGCGAGCCTGCCGTCATAGAAAAGAGCGTGACCAGCGTGGCGTGATTCCCCGGCCCAAACAGTGCATCCTGCAAGCCCGGAATATGGTTAAACATCAGTACACCGATAACGGTCACCACCGGAATAGCCAGCGCCGGAAAAAACAGGCGATTACCCAGTCGGCTGGCGCTTTCTTCACGCTGCTGCTGGGTGCGTTGATGATAACTTCCCAGTTTCACACCGCCAAACCCGGCAATCAGCGCCAATACCACTACCGCAATGCCGACCGCGATATGTACCGTACGTTTGTCACCAAACAGTGAGTACGTCCAGTCGCCAAGCAGGAACAGCACACCATACAGTCCCCAAAACAGCCCCGTGCTCAGACGACGTGGGTTCGCTTTGTCCTGCCAGGACATCACCGCCACAATCAACAGTACCGCGCCCGCCAGCCAGTAGAGATAGCTTTGCTGAAAATTCATTGCGCTGCTCCTTTCGCTGCCGCATTGGCTTTCGCCACCTCACGCTGCAGATAGTTATCCAGACGCCACAAGCGCGTACCGTGGATCAAGAAGGCGCAAATTGCCGTTGGGATTCCCCACAAAGCAATATGCAGTGGCTCGGTCTGGATCCCACCGGACTCCAGCATAAAGTTGTGCATGAAAATGATCGCCCCAAAGGCAACGAAGATATCTTCACCGAAAAACAGACCAACGTTGTCAGTCGCCGCAGACATTGCACGCAGGCGATAACGCACGGCCCCCGGCAATTCGCCGTGGTTTTTCTCCGCTGCCCCTTCAGCCATCGGGGCTAATAACGGACGTACCATCTGAGGATGCCCACCCAGGCTGGTCAAGCCCAGCGCGGCGGTCGCTTCACGAATAAACAGATAGACAATGAGCAGACGACCACTGGTGGCGCTACGGATTTTCGCGATCCACGCCTGGGCTCGCTCTTTCAGCCCGTGACGTTCCAGCAGACCAATGACTGCCAGCGGAATCAGCAGGATAAACGGCAGGTTGCGGGTGTTGAGAAAGCCTTCACCCAGCTTTTCGAGAATAGTGGCGATTGGCATATGCGCTGCCAGCCCGGTGACGATCCCGGCAACGATAACCACCAATACCGGGTTAAAACGTAAAAGAAATCCGACCACGATGACGGCGATCCCCGTCAATGGCCAGAGAGAAATAGCCTCTCCCATAATTAAATCCCTTATGTTGTTGTGTTGTATATTATTGTTTTGTATTAAAAATACTTATGCGCTAATTTGAATATTGCAGGCGCTGAACGCGCTGCGCAAACGACGGGCAAAAGCGAGTGCGTGCTCACCATCCCCGTGAATGCATACCGTCTGCGCGGTTACGCTTGCCCATGTTCCACTCTGACTTTTTACTCTCCCGGACTGCACCATTTCTAACGTTTGCGCCAGCGCCTGCTCTTCGTCTTCGATCAGTGCACCTGGCTGACTACGCAGAACCAGACTACCATCAGCCTGATACCCCCGATCGGCAAAAACCTCCTGACGCGTCGCCAGGCCATAATGTTCACCGGCACGGATCAATTCGCTCCCCGCCAGCCCTACCAGTATCAATGACGGATCGCAGGCATAAACCGCTCTGGCTATCGCATCGGCCAGCACAGGATCTTTTGCGGCCTGGTTATAGAGCATGCCGTGCGGTTTCACGTGGCGCATCACGCCGCCTTCTGCCCGGGTGATGACAGACAGGGCACCAATTTGATACAGCGTTTGTGCATAAACCGTTTCGGCAGGCAGATTCATAGCACTACGACCAAAATTTTCCCGGTCCGGAAAGCCTGGGTGTGCCCCCACAGCCACGCCGTTTTTCAGCGCTTCCCGCACACTTACCAGCATGGTTTGTGCGTCTCCGGCATGAAATCCACAGGCGATATTAGCCGATGACACCAGTTGGAGAAGCGTCGCGTCGTTCGCACAGCCTTCACCGAGATCTGCATTCAAATCAATTTTCATCGTTAAGTCGCCATGTTAACTGTTCCAGATAGCGCTGCTGATCGTGACGTGCCTTCAACGCCTCTTCCAGCGAGCACTGAACAAAGTGAATCGGTTGTCCAAGAGGGATTTGCGCAAGGTGATACATATCCGCCTCGATGATACAGGCGATACGCGGATATCCGCCCGTGGTCTGGGCATCGTTCATCAGTACAATTGGCTGCCCGTTATGCGGGACCTGTACCACGCCGGGGAGCAAACCGTGTGACAACATCTCGCGGTCTGTCGTGCGTGTCAGTGGCTGCCCCTGCAGACGATACCCCATACGGTTACTCTGTGGACTCAGTCGCCACGGCGAGCGCCAGAACGATGCCTGCGATGCCTCGTCAAATTCCTGATATTCGGGTCCAGGTAACGCACGAATGTGGTTGCCCCACATCAACTGTTTTACCCCTTGTGGGCCATTGAATTGTCGTGTTGATACGCCAATCGCCAACTTATCACCATCGCGTAACAAACGCCCTTCAAACCCGCCAATACCGACTTTCAAATCGGTACTGCGCGATCCCATAACGTCGGGAACATCAATACCGCCCGCCACCGCCAGGTAACTGCGCATACCATGATGCGGGTGTTTTAATGACAGGCGTTGTCCGGCTTTAACTGGCAACCGCCAACCGCTCCATACCGGAGTACGATCCAAATGCGCTTCGCATCCCGCGCCGGTCAAGGCAAACCAACCATCCGCTTCAAACTCCACCACCAGCTGACCTAACGTGACTTCCAGCGCGGCAGCATTCGCATCATTTCCTACCAGCAGATTAGCAACGTTCAATGCCGGTTTGTCCAACGCGCCGCAGTGGCTTACCCCTGACTGACGAAAGCCATGACGCCCCCCATCCTGCACGGAGGTGTACAGGCCAGCACGAATGATGTTTAACATACGCCCTCCTTCTGCGGGACAAAACGTACAGTATCTCCAGCCCGTAACAGGATCGGCTCCTCGCGCTGCGGATCAAAAAGCTTAACGGCGGTACGTCCTATCAGTTGCCACCCGCCGGGTGTTGCAATCGGGTAGATACCGGTTTGTGAACCGCCGATCCCCACCGAACCTGCCGGAACAAGTAAGCGCGGTTCAGCTCGTCTTGGCGTATGCAATGGTTCCGGTAAGCTCCCAAGATAGGGAAATCCCGGCTGAAACCCCAAAAACCAGACGACATAATCAACTGACGCATGCAATTCAACGACCTGCTTGTCGCTCAAACCACTGTGCCGGGCAACTTCGGCCAGATCGGGCCCATATTCGCCGCCATAGATAACGGGGATTTCGACAAAACGCGAATCCGGCTCCATCGCCTCGCTCTCTTCCCACCAACTTTGCAGGCGTTCAATTGCATCCAGCGCCAGCGTCTGCGGGGAATTCAGGATCACCGTGATATTGTTCATCCCCGGGATGGCCTCAAGTACATTCGGAGCATCAGCCAGACGCTGAGCCAGACGCCAGATGCGTTTCTGAGTTGCCAGCGTAATCGGCGGTTCCAGCTCCAGAACCACCGCAGTTTCACCTAACAGATAACAACGCGCTCGCTGCACTTTCGTCCCTCTTTATTAGGCTGGGTTAGGGATGTCGATGAACGTCACATCCAGATCGGTATTTTCATTCAGCCATTCGCTCAATGCACGAATACCACCGCGTTCGGTAGCATGGTGACCGGCAGCATAGAAATGCAGTCCCTGCTCGCGGGCAGAGTGAATGGTTTGTTCAGAAACTTCCCCAGTAATGAAGGCATCAACACCAAAGCGGGCCGCACTATCAATGAAACTTTGACCGCCCCCCGTACACCAGGCAACACGCTGAACGTTTTCAGGCCCGGTATCGCCGCACCATAACGGTTTACGTCCCAGACGCGCTTCAATCCAGGATGCCAGTTCCAGCCCCGGAACTGGCATGGAGAGTTCCCCCCACGGTACCAGAGGCTCTATTTCCCCCATCACAGTGATGCCCAACAGCGCGGCCAACTGCGCGTTATTCCCCAGTTCGGGGTGGGCATCCAACGGCAGATGCCAGCCATACAGGTTGATATCATTTTCCAGCAGCGTTTTCAGACGTCGGCGCTTCATGCCGCGAATCACCGGAGATTCGCCCTTCCAGAAATAACCATGATGAACGATGACCGCATCGGCCCCAAGGCGAACAGCTTCATCCAGTAGTGCCTGGCTTGCGGTTACGCCGGTCACGATTTTTTGCACCGTTTCTTTGCCCTCAACCTGCAAACCATTCGGTGCATAGTCGCTTATGGCTGCGCTGTTCAGCTTGTCATTAATCAGTTGTTCCAGCTCGGTGTTTTTCATCATCGTCCTCGTTGTCATAAATTCTGCCTGCTCAATCAGCAACACAGCTTCAGTTAAAATAGCGTCCTCACCTCCGTTCGTCGATAGCCATTTCGCTGACACATCAAGAAACAATCACGCGGCCTGTAAACGTAAATTGCTTACCACCATGAGATCGTATTCATGTATATTTATGCAATCAGACAGCATATTGCAAAAATAATCAGATCTGTATCAAAGTTACAACTTTAAGGAAACACACTCACACGGCACGTTCCTCCCGTCGTGAGGCATTTACTTCGAGAAAATAATGAATAAACAAGCATCTCAGCCACGCGCGATTTATTACGTCGTCGCGCTGCAAATTTGGGAATACTTCAGTTTTTATGGCATGCGTGCACTGCTGATCCTGTATCTCACTAACCAGCTTAAGTACAACGATAATCACGCGTATGAACTGTTCAGTGCTTACTGTTCGCTGGTGTATGTCACGCCGATTCTCGGGGGATATCTGGCGGATAAAGTGCTCGGTAACCGTATGGCGGTAATGATTGGCGCATTTTTGATGGCAGTGGGACATTTGGTCCTGGGTGCCAGTGAAATGGCTCCGGCGTTTCTCTACTTATCTCTGGCCATTATTGTCTGTGGCTACGGTTTGTTTAAATCCAACATCAGTTGCCTGCTGGGTGAATTGTATAAACCGGAAGATCCGCGCCGTGACGGCGGATTCTCTCTGCTCTATGCCGCCGGTAACATTGGTTCAATTATTGCCCCTATCGCCTGCGGCTATGTGCAGGAAGAGTACAGTTGGGCAATGGGCTTTGCGCTGGCCGCTATCGGTATGCTGGCCGGGCTGGTCATTTTCTTATGCGGGAATCGTCATTTTGCTCACACCACCGGCGTCAACAAAGCCGTGCTGTGTGCCAAATCGTTCATTCTGCCGAACTGGGCCTGGCTGCTGGTTCTGCTGGTCGCCGCACCACTTTTAATTACTGTCCTGTTCTGGAAAGAGTGGTCCGTGTACGCGCTGATTGTCGCCACCGTCATTGGTTTGGCCGTTCTGGCAAAAATCTACCGTCAGGCGCAAACGCAGAAACAGCGTAAAGAGCTGGGGCTTATCGTCACGCTGACCTTCTTCAGCTTGTTGTTCTGGGCCTTTGCACAGCAGGGTGGTAGTTCCATCAGCTTGTATATCGACCGCTTTGTTAATCGCGACGTGATGGGATATTCAGTCCCAACTGCCATGTTCCAGTCAGTAAACGCCTTCGCCGTCATGTTGTGCGGCATCGTGCTGGCCTGGGTGGTCAAAGAAAGCGTGAGTGGCAATCGTACCGTTCGTATCTGGGGTAAGTTTGCTCTCGGTCTGGGGTTAATGAGTGCTGGTTTCTGTATTCTGACCTTAAGCGCCCGCTGGTCCGCCGCATATGGGCACTCCTCTATGCCGTTGATGGTTTTAGGGCTGGCAGTTATGGGTTTCGCCGAGCTGTTTATCGACCCGGTCGCCATGTCACAAATTACTCGCATTGAGATCCCAGGGGTAACCGGCGTATTAACCGGCATCTATATGCTGCTTTCCGGGGCCATTGCCAACTACCTGGCGGGTGTGATTGCCGACCAGACATCACAGGGTGCGTTTGATGCTTCCGGTGCCATCAACTATTCCATCAACGCCTATATTGATGTCTTTAGCGAAATTACCTGGGGCGCGCTGGCCTGTGTGGCGCTGGTGCTGTTGATTTGGTTATATCAATCACTCAAATTTAAAAACCGTCCTCTCGCGGTAGAGTCCTGAGTTTACGGGCCCGACGATGTAATATCACTCGGGCCCGTTATTTATCCGCAGGTTACGAATTCTTTGCCGCTAAATCCTCTTCAGACAGACCTGTAACCAGTAACACCATTTCGCGATCTATTCCCTGCGCCAGCATAGTTTGCGCTATACGCAAAGCGGCTTCGTGTTTACCTTGTTGTAACCCTTGTTGTAATCCTTCCTGTAATCCATCTAACCTTAACCGTTCTGCAATAGTCATCAGCCTCTCCTTATGTTGGGGGATCCGTTGCGCCATCTCTTGCAAAAACTCATTGAAGCGAGATTCATCACCGGATTGCAGAATGTAATTAAACATCGCCTGGAGTTGCGTGTCATTAGCACATCCAGTAAGGATCAGTGAGGCCAGCTGTTCTACCAACCCTATCAAATCCCGCTGGCGGATATGCTTTTGCATCAGTTCCAACAACGCCATTCGCCTGTGCGCCATGATTTCGTCATCCGGCACCACCGTGATATCCACCAGCGGAAATGTGTTGGCATAAAGTTGCCGGGCCGCCACAGGTTCGGCGAACGCATCCAACCAGCATAGTGAATACGGGTACGGACTTCGACAGCCATGATAAAACAGCATCGGTATTACCAGCGGCAGTTCCTTGTGCCCGGCATCCAGATGGCGCTGCATGGCTGCTATCGCATAACGCAGCAGACGAAAAGCCATATGCGGGTCGGCTGAACTTTGGTGCTCGATTACGACATAGACATAGCCATCGCCGTCGCGTGTGCGCAGCGACCAGAGCACATCGGAGTAGCGGGAACGCAAATCTGCTTCAATAAAGCTCTCGGACTCTAACTTCAGCGTATCCAAATCGCAAAGTGTTCGCAAAGAAGCAGGAAGATGTATGTCGAGGAAATCCCGCGCAGTTTCGGGATGGTATAAAAACGTTTTAAATACCGCATCATGCGGTGTGGAAGTCGTCGGCGTTATCATCGTGTTCCGTCACCTGAAAAGAAGATAACGGAACTTTACTGCCCGGGGAGCACCCCGCACATCCAGCCATTAGCAGACTTGCGCGCCCCCTTCAGCGCTAAATGTGTACGACTGCAACATATTCATTCTGCTGGAAGGCATTACACAGAAATCTTCTACCCTCACGCCTTACGCGCTGCCTCATAGGCAGCCAGCGTGGCTAACCTTGCCTGCTTATGATCGACAATCGGACGAGGATAATGGAGTATCACCTGCATTTTTTCCGCCCACGTCCACGGTTCATGAACGGCTTTTCCCGGTACATCGCGTAATTCCGGTACCCATTGGCGGATAAAATCACCGTCACGGTCGAATTTCTCCCCCTGCGTGGTGGGATTAAAAATACGGAAATACGGCGCAGCATCCGTTCCGGTAGAAGCTGCCCACTGCCAGCCACCATTATTCGCCGCCAGATCACCGTCGATCAGTTGTGACATGAAATACTGCTCACCTTTTCGCCAGTCGATCAGCAGGTCTTTCACCAAAAAACTCGCCGCGATCATGCGTAAACGATTGTGCATCCACCCTGTGTCGTTAAGCTGGCGCATCGCCGCATCCACAATGGGATAGCCCGTATTCCCCGTTTTCCAGGCCTGCAAATGCACCGGATTATTTTGCCATTGCACACGATCGGTCCAGCGAATAAAGGGCTGATGCCGACACAGTGCGGGGTAGTACGTCAGTAAATGGCGGTAAAATTCGCGCCAGATGAGCTCGTTTAACCAAACGCTCCCGGTGCCTCCCTCTAGCGCCTGCGGTTGCTCGACTAACAAACGGTGCAGACACTGGCGCGGTGATAACCCGCCGGTGGCAAGGCTTGCCGACAACCGACTGGTACCTTCATTTGCCGGAAAATCACGTTGTTGCTCGTATTCCGCCGCGCCCTGCTGGCAAAACTGACGTAATTGCGCGATAACCGATTTTTCTTCTACCGGGAAAAGCGCCACATCAAAATCCTGCTGTGGATAGTTGAGCGTAATTGGCGTTGATGGGGAGGAAATTGCGCCGCTTTCGCGGGCTTTTGGTGCCGCAACACACTCTGGGATACTGTCTTTTAACCGCTTCAGCCAGGCATTTTTAAACGGTGTAAAGACTTTATACATCTCATGATTCCCGGTCATTACCGCGCCCGGTGCCAGGATTACGCTATCGTCAAAGCCCTCACACACCACCTGCGGTAATGATTTTTCTACCTGAGCATCGCGCTGGCGTTCGTTGATTTCGTACTGATAGTTATAAAACAGTCGGCTAACGTCATGCTGTGCGCAGACATTTTTGACTATCTCTACGCTGGCTGTGAAATCCTCAACGTCATAAACCAGCAGCGGGATGCCTTTTTCTGCCAGCGCCGTTTGCAGCGCATTCAACTGCTTGCCGACAAACGCCGCCTGACGCGGTGACATATCATGCGCTTTCCACTGTGCGGGCGTGGCAATATATAACGCCAATACCCGTGACGAACGATCCCGACATGCCGCTGCCAGCGCAAGATTGTCATGCAGACGTAAATCTCGCCGAAACCAGACCAGATGAGTGGTCATAAAACTCCCGAATAAAAATTAAGCTTTGCCGTGTAAACGCAGAATCGCAGGCCAGAGTTCAAAGTAACGTTGCCCGGACAACCAGCTGTTCGGGTGTTCCGTCATATAGTGTTGGAGGAGCATCAATGGCGCAAGCAGCGGCTGCATCTCACGTCGATAGTTATCGATTATTGAGGTCAATTCCTGACGTTGATGCAGATTGAGCTGGTTACGAAAATAACCCTGCACATGCATCAGGACATTAGTATGGTTGCGTCGGGTGGCGTGATTAAACAGCAGATGAATCAACCGCAAACGGTACTCCGTATAAAAAGCATCGAGGCTTGCCCATTCGTGGATTGCGGCAACAAAAGGGCCGAGCTCACGATACTCCGGTTGGGAGTGTGCCAGTAACACCAGCTTGTAACGGGTGTGAAAATCAATCAATGCGCCACGTGACAATCCGCTCTGGCGTAGTCGGTGCAATTCATGCAAGGCATAAATACGTACCAGCGTATTCTCGTCAAACAGAAATTTATCGTTCGCTTCTGTGGTCAGACAGGCGCGGATACCAACAGAAATTCTCTTGCTCATCGCCACTCCTTATCCGTTACACAGGTAAGTGTAGACTGCGACGTATAAAAAAACCGCCACATTGCTGTTGGCGGTTTTTTTGAGCCTGAACGGTAACTTAGTAGAAATCGCAGGTGGCTTTTTCAGCCTGCTCCATCCACACCGGCTTATCACTGGTTTTCGACCAGACGCGATGCAGGTAGCTGTAAAAACGGGCACGGTCTTTCCAGAACAGCATGACCGGCAGTGCCAGAACACCAGCCAATACGGCAAAGGTACGGCGCAAGAAAACAATGTGTGCTGGATATTCTTTATAAAAGTCCATAATCCTCTCCCATATATCTGTTCGGTGAATCGCACCGGAAAAATAAACTTGGTTAACTGATGAAAATAATACCGCCTTGTGTGTAATTTTGCTACTCATCCGACCACTTATTTTTATCTATTGATGCTCCGTTTAACCTAAATTCGTAATTAGGTTACATAAAAGTTAAATTAATACTAATCATTAGTTAAATAATGGTCTTTGCCATTTTTATACTTTTTTTACACCCCGCCCGCAGATTTTTGCGAAATCTTTGCAACCAAAAACCTACGCTCTGGTTATCACATTTATGCCACTGGAGGTGCACTGTGAGTGCAGGCGTGATAACCGGCATTGTGCTGGTCTTTTTGTTACTGGGTTATCTGGTGTATGCCTTGATTAATGCGGAGGCGTTCTGATGGCAGCGCAAGGATTTTTACTCATCGCCAGTTTCCTGCTGGTGCTGTTTATTATCGCCAGGCCGCTGGGCTTTGGGCTGGCGCGTCTTATCAACAACACATCCTTACCCGGCCTTGCAGGCGTTGAGCGTGTGCTGTGGCGTGGGCTGGGTATTTCGCAGCAGGAAATGACCTGGCTGCACTATTTGCTGGCGATCCTCGCACTTAATATCCTCGGTCTGCTGATACTGTTTGCGATGTTGATGGCGCAAAACCTGCTGCCGCTCAATCCGCAACAGTTGCCGGGGCTATCGTGGGATCTCGCGCTCAATACCGCTGTTAGTTTTGTGACCAACACCAACTGGCAGTCCTATGCGGGTGAAACCACTTTAAGCTACTTCAGCCAGATGGCCGGCCTGACTGTGCAGAATTTCCTGTCTGCGGCGACAGGTATTGCAGTGATCTTTGCCCTGGCTCGCGCCTTTACGCGCCAAAGTATGAACACGCTGGGGAATGCCTGGGTGGATCTGGTACGCATTACGCTGTGGATATTACTGCCGATTTCTCTACTCATCGCGCTGTTTTTCATCCAGCAAGGTGCGCTGCAAAACCTGCTGCCTTATCAGGCGATCACCACGCTTGAAGGGGCAAAACAACTGTTGCCGATGGGACCTGTCGCCTCACAAGAGGCCATTAAGATGCTCGGTACCAATGGCGGCGGCTTTTTTAATGCCAACTCCTCACATCCGTTTGAAAACCCAACCGCGCTGACCAACATGGTACAGATGCTGGCAATCTTCTTAATTCCCGCGGCGCTGTGTTTCGCCTTCGGCGACGTCGTGGGCGATCGCCGACAGGGACGCACTCTGCTCTGGGCTATGTCGCTTATTTTTGTCGTTTGCGTGGCGGTTGTGATGTGGGCCGAAGTGCAGGGTAACCCGCATCTGATGACGCTTGGCGCAGATAGCAATATCAACATGGAAGGTAAAGAGAGCCGCTTTGGCGTGCTGGTCAGTAGCCTGTTTGCGGTCGTCACGACGGCCGCATCCTGTGGTGCAGTCATTGCTATGCACGACTCCTTCACTGCGCTGGGCGGCATGGTACCGATGTGGTTGATGCAGATTGGCGAAGTGGTGTTCGGCGGTGTGGGGTCAGGGTTGTACGGCATGCTGTTGTTCGTGCTGCTGGCGGTCTTTATTGCCGGACTGATGATTGGCCGCACTCCGGAGTATCTGGGTAAAAAAATCGATGTCCGCGAAATGAAAATGACCGCGCTGGCGATTCTGGTTACTCCTGCGTTGGTGCTGCTTGGGACAGCGATAGCCATGATGAGCGATGCCGGGCGTAGCGCCATGCTCAATCCTGGGCCGCATGGTTTTAGCGAGGTGCTGTACGCAGTCTCGTCTGCCGCCAATAACAACGGTAGCGCTTTTGCCGGATTAAGTGCCAACAGTCCATTCTGGAACAGCCTGCTGGCCGCGTGCATGTTCTTCGGCCGCTTCGGCGTCATTATCCCGGTGATGGCGATTGCCGGTTCACTTGTCGGTAAAAAGAGTCAGCCAGCAAGTCCCGGCACGCTACCTACCCACGGTGCGCTGTTTGTTGGATTGTTGATCGGTACGGTGTTGCTGGTTGGCGCCCTCACCTTTGTTCCTGCGCTGGCGCTTGGCCCGGTAGCAGAATACCTCTCTTTACGTTGAGTGATGCGGAGCACATGACTATGAGTCGCAAGCAACTGGCGCTGTTCGAACCTTCTCTGGTCGCACAAGCGCTAATGGACGCAGTGAAAAAATTAAGTCCACATACTCAGTGGCGTAACCCGGTGATGTTTATCGTCTGGCTGGGCAGTCTGTTGACCACCATGTTAACGATAGCGATGGCGACAGGCCATATGCCAGGTAACCCAGTGTTTACCGGCGCGATAAGCCTCTGGCTGTGGGTGACCGTTCTGTTCGCTAACTTTGCGGAAGCGCTGGCTGAAGGGCGTAGTAAAGCGCAGGCCAACAGCCTGAAAGGGGTCAAAAAAACCGCCTTTGCCCGTAAACTTCGTGAACCCAAATATGGCGCGCAGATGGATCACGTGCCAGCCGAGGAGTTACGCAAAGGAGATATCGTGCTGGTGGAAGCTGGCGATATTATCCCTTGTGACGGCGAAGTTATCGAAGGTGGTGCCTCGGTGGATGAAAGCGCCATTACCGGGGAATCCGCGCCAGTAATCCGTGAATCCGGCGGCGATTTTGCCTCCGTCACTGGCGGGACACGCATTCTCTCGGACTGGCTGGTGATAGAATGTAGCGTCAATCCCGGAGAAACATTTCTCGATCGAATGATTGCCATGGTCGAAGGCGCACAGCGACGTAAAACGCCAAATGAAATCGCGCTGACGATCCTGCTGATTGCCCTGACTATCGTCTTTCTGTTGGCAACCGCCACACTGTGGCCGTTCTCTGCCTGGGGCGGCAGTGCGGTCAGCATCACGGTACTGGTTGCCCTGCTGGTCTGTCTGATCCCCACCACCATCGGTGGGCTGCTCTCCGCGATTGGCGTCGCCGGGATGAGCCGCATGTTGGGTGCGAACGTTATCGCCACCAGCGGACGTGCGGTAGAAGCGGCTGGCGACGTCGATGTACTGCTGTTGGATAAAACCGGCACCATCACGCTGGGTAACCGTCAGGCCTCTGATTTTCTGCCCGCCCAGGGCGTGGACGAAAAAACGCTGGCCGACGCCGCACAGCTTTCATCACTGGCCGACGAAACGCCGGAAGGCCGCAGCATCGTTGTCCTGGCTAAACAGCGCTTTAACCTGCGGATACGTGATGTACAGTCGCTCCATGCCACCTTTGTGCCGTTTACCGCACAAAGCCGGATGAGCGGTATCAACATCGATAACCGAATGATCCGCAAAGGCTCCGTAGATGCTATTCGTCGTCACGTCGAAGCCAACGGCGGCCACTTCCCTGCCGATGTAGAGCAGAAAGTCGAAAACGTTGCTCGCCTTGGCGCGACGCCGCTGGTCGTTGCTGAAGGTTCACGGGTGCTGGGTGTGATAGCCCTGAAAGATATTGTCAAAGGTGGGATTAAAGAACGTTTTGCTCAGCTGCGCAAAATGGGCATCAAAACGGTGATGATCACGGGCGACAACCGCCTGACTGCTGCAGCAATCGCCGCAGAGGCGGGAGTGGATGACTTTTTAGCCGAAGCGACACCGGAAGCCAAGCTGGCACTGATCCGTCAGTATCAGGCGGAAGGTCGATTGGTGGCGATGACGGGTGACGGAACCAACGACGCCCCGGCACTGGCGCAGGCCGATGTCGCGGTCGCGATGAACTCCGGGACCCAGGCCGCGAAGGAAGCGGGCAACATGGTGGATCTCGACTCTAACCCCACCAAGCTGATTGAAGTGGTGCACATTGGTAAACAGATGCTGATGACGCGCGGATCGCTGACCACCTTTAGTATCGCCAACGACGTGGCGAAATATTTCGCCATCATCCCGGCTGCGTTCGCCGCAACTTACCCGCAGCTTAACGCACTGAACGTCATGCGACTGCATTCGCCGGATTCGGCAATCCTGAGCGCCGTCATCTTCAATGCGTTGGTGATTGTCTTCCTGATCCCACTGGCGCTGAAGGGGGTGAGCTACAAGCCGTTATCCGCTTCCGCCATGCTGCGCCGCAATCTGTGGATCTACGGTCTGGGCGGCCTGGTTGTGCCGTTTATTGGTATCAAAGTGATTGATTTACTGCTGACCCTGCTGGGTCTGGTGTGAGGTTTCAGATGAGTGGATTACGTCCTGCATTATCAACATTGCTTTTCCTGATGCTTATCACCGGCGGTGTTTATCCGCTGCTGACCACCGCGCTGGGGCAGTGGTGGTTTCCCCACCAGACTAACGGCTCGCTTCTGCGTGAAGGTCAGATAATTCGCGGCTCTGAACTGATCGGGCAAAATTTTACCGCCGCGGGTTATTTTCATGGACGCCCGTCGGCAACGGCAGAAGTACCCTATAATCCAATGGCTTCGGGTGGCAGCAACCTGGCAGCAAGCAACCCTGAGCTGGATAAGCAGCTACAAAGCCGAATTGCCGCACTGCGTGCTGCTAACCCACAGGCTAGCCCTGTTGTGCCCGTGGAACTGGTCACCGCGTCCGCCAGCGGTCTGGACAATAACCTGACACCCGATGCGGTCGCCTGGCAAATTCCCCGCGTGGCGCAAGCCCGCAACCTCAGCGTTGAAGAGGTTACGCAGTTGGTTGCACACTATACACAAAAGCCGCTGGTCAGTTTCATCGGCCAGCCGGTAGTGAACCTCGTGGAACTTAATTTAGCGCTGGATAAGCACTGAGAAAAAGGACATGCATAGCGAACCCCTACGCCCCAACCCCGATCGCCTGCTGGAGCAGACCACCGCGCCGCACCGGGGGAAACTGAAAATTTTCTTTGGCGCTTGTGCGGGCGTAGGGAAAACCTGGGCCATGCTGGCGGAGGCACAACGGCTACGATCGCAGGGGTTGGATGTGCTGATTGGTGTGGTGGAAACCCACGGGCGCAAGGAGACCGCCGCACTGCTGGACGGTCTCACCGTGCTACCGCTGAAACGTCAGGCACACCGTGGACGGCATATCAGCGAGTTCGATCTTGATGCCGCCCTCGCCCGCCGCCCGGCGCTGATTTTGATGGACGAACTGGCGCACAGCAATGCGCCAGGATCACGCCACCCCCGGCGCTGGCAAGATATTGAAGAACTGCTGGAAGCCGGGATTGATGTTTTTACCACCGTTAACGTTCAGCATCTGGAAAGTCTGAATGATGTGGTCAGCGGCGTCACCGGTATTCAGGTGCGCGAAACCGTTCCTGACCCGTTTTTCGATGCCGCTGACGATGTGGTACTGGTCGATCTCCCCCCCGACGATTTGCGTCAGCGCCTGAACGAAGGCAAGGTCTATATTGCCGGTCAGGCAGAGCGTGCTATCGAGCATTTCTTCCGCAAAGGTAATTTGATAGCGCTGCGTGAACTGGCCCTGCGCCGCACCGCCGATCGGGTAGACGATCAGATGCGTGCCTGGCGGGGACGCCCAGGAGAAGAAAAAGTCTGGCATACCCGCGATGCCATTTTACTGTGTATTGGACACAACACCGGCAGCGAGAAACTGGTGCGAGCCGCTGCACGCCTGGCGGCACGTCTCGGCAGCGTCTGGCATGCGGTCTATGTTGAAACACCGGCACTACACCGGCTACCCGAAAAACAGCGGCGGGCAATCTTAAGCGCGCTGCGACTAGCGCAGGAACTGGGGGCGGAAACCGCCACTCTCTCCGACCCTGCCGAAGACAAAGCCGTTGTCCGTTATGCCCGGGAACACAACCTGGGGAAAATTGTGCTCGGGCGTCCGACAACCCGTCGTTGGTGGCGCAGCGATTCCTTTGCAGACAAGCTGGCTCATCGCGCACCAGACCTCGACCTGATGATTGTCGCACTGGACGATCCCCCTTCTCGTCAGACATTACAAACCACGGATAACCGCACCTTTAAGGATAAATGGCGGGTACAAATCCAGGGTTGCGTGGTCGCGGCTGCATTGTGCGCTGTTACCACATTGATTGCTATGCAGTGGCTGGTTGCATTTGACGCAGCCAACCTGGTGATGCTCTATCTACTGGGCGTGGTGGTGATCGCCCTGTTCTACGGGCGCTGGCCGTCGGTGGTGGCCACGTTTATCAACGTCGCCAGCTTTGATCTCTTCTTTATTGCTCCACGCGGCACGCTTGCCGTATCTGACGTCCAGTACCTGCTGACCTTTGCCGTGATGTTAACGGTCGGTTTGGTTATCGGTAATCTGACCGCGGGGGTGCGTTATCAGGCCAGGGTTGCACGCTATCGTGAGCAACGAACGCGGCACCTGTATGAGATGTCGAAAGCACTGGCTGTAGGGCGCAGCCAGCAGGATATCGCGGCTACCAGCGAACAGTTCATTGCCTCGACGTTTCAGGCCCGTAGCCGGGTGTTATTACCTGACGAAAACGGTAAGTTGGTTCCCCTGACGCATCAGCAGGGTATGACACCTTGGGATGACGCCATTGCCCAGTGGAGTTTTGACAAGGGGCAGATGGCCGGTGCCGGCACCGACACATTACCCGGCGTTCCCTATCAAATTTTACCGTTAAAAAGCGCCGATAAAACCTATGGGCTACTGGTGGTGGAGCCAGGAAACCTGCGTCAGCTGATGATCCCGGAACAGCAACGCCTGCTGGAAACCTTCACCCTACTGGTGGCCAGTGCGCTGGAGCGCCTGACTCTGACGGCCAGTGAAGAGCAGGCCCGCTTTGCCAGCGAGCGAGAAAGTATTCGCAATGCACTGCTTGCCGCCCTGTCCCACGATTTACGCACGCCGCTGACGGTGCTGTTCGGTCAGGCGGAGATATTAACGTTGGATCTGGCAAGTGAAGGTTCACCACACGCTCGCCAGGCCAGCGAGATCCGCCAGCACGTGCTTAACACCACCAGACTGGTCAATAATCTGCTGGATATGGCACGAATCCAGTCTGGCGGCTTTAATCTTAAGAAAGAGTGGCTAACGCTGGAAGAGGTAGTAGGCAGCGCCCTGCAAATGTTGGAGCCCGGGCTGGCAACACCCATTAACCTGTCACTTCCGGAGCCGTTGACGCTGGTACACGTTGATGGGCCACTCTTTGAGCGGGTGCTGATCAATCTGCTGGAAAATGCCGTCAAATATGCAGGTCCGCAGGCGCAAATCGGTATCGACGCCCAGGTCGACGGCGAGCATCTGCTGCTGGATGTTTGGGACAATGGGCCCGGCATTCCTGCCGGCCTGGAACAGCGTATTTTCGACAAGTTTTCCCGTGGAAACAAAGAATCATCGGTACCGGGTGTTGGGCTGGGGCTGGCAATTTGTCAGGCGATTGTCGACGTGCACGGTGGCACGATTTCAGCGCATAATCGTCCGCAGGGAGGGGCGTGTTTCCGTGTTACACTGCCGCAGGAAGCGCCCCCTGAACTTGAAGATTTTCATGAGGATATGTGACAAACGTACTGATTGTTGAAGATGAACAAGCCATTCGTCGCTTTCTGCGCACCGCGCTGGAAGCGGATGGCCTGCGTGTGTATGAAGCGGAAACGCTGCAACGTGGTCTGTTGGAAGCCGCCACACGAAAGCCCGACCTCATCATTCTCGACCTCGGTCTTCCGGACGGTGACGGTATTGATTTTATCCGCGACCTGCGGCAGTGGAGCGCCATCCCGGTGATCGTGCTGTCAGCCCGCAGCGAAGAGAGCGATAAAATCGCCGCGCTGGATGCCGGTGCCGATGACTATCTCAGCAAGCCATTCGGCATTGGCGAGCTACAGGCGCGATTGCGCGTGGCATTGCGTCGCCACGCCAGCGGCGCGTCTCCTGATCCTGTGGTGCAATTTTCTGATGTAAAGGTGGATATTGCCGCGCGTCTGGTTCATCGCGGGGATGAGGAGGTTCATCTGACGCCAATTGAGTTTCGCCTGCTGGCCATACTGCTCAATAATGCCGGAAAAGTGCTGACCCAACGCCAGTTATTGAATCAGGTATGGGGACCGAATGCCGTTGAACACAGCCATTACTTACGTATCTATATGGGTCATCTGCGCCAGAAACTGGAGCTGGATCCGGCTCGCCCACGCCATTTTCTTACCGAAACCGGGATTGGCTACCGGTTTATGCCGTGAATCTAAGCCGAATAAAAAAAGCCGGATCAGCACAAAGCTATCCGGCTTTTTAATTTATGCCGGATGACGACGCTAGCGTCTTATCCGGCCTACTGTTTACGCGTTTTTCAGCACTTCGCTGACGATTTCAACCGCTTCTTTTTCGATCTGCTTGCGGTGTTCTTCACCGAGGAAGCTCTCGCAGTAGATCTTGTAAGCGTCTTCGGTGCCTGACGGACGTGCGGCAAACCAACCGTTGTCAGTCATCACTTTCAGGCCGCCAATCGAGGCGCCGTTACCCGGTGCTGCCGTCAGACGCGCTGTGATCGGGTCGCCCGCCAGCGTGCTGGCGCTCACCATTTCCGGAGAGAGCTTAGACAACGCCGCTTTCTGCGCGGAGGTGGCTCCAGCCTGAATTCGGTTATAGCTCGGTGCACCAAAGCGCGCCGCCAGTTCGTTGTAATGCTCTTGCGGGTTCTTGCCTGTCACAGCCGTAATTTCCGCTGCCAGCAGACACATGATGATGCCATCTTTGTCAGTCGACCACGGTGTACCGTCGAAACGCAGGAAAGATGCCCCCGCACTTTCTTCGCCGCCGAAACCAAAGCTACCGTCGAACAGACCGTCAACAAACCATTTGAAACCCACCGGCACTTCGACCAGTTTACGTCCCAGGTCGTTCACCACACGATCGATCATCGCGGAGGACACCAGTGTTTTACCCACAGCGACATCTTTGCCCCATTGTGGGCGATGCTGGAACAGGTAGTTGATCGCGACCGCCAGATAGTGGTTCGGATTCATCAGTCCAGCCGGCGTTACGATACCGTGACGGTCATAGTCCGGGTCATTGGCAAACGCCAAATCGAACTTGTCACGCAGCGCCAGCAGACCAGCCATCGCGCACTCGGAGGAGCAGTCCATACGAATGGCACCGTCTTTATCAAGATGCATAAAGCGGAAAGTCTGGTCGACCTGATCGTTAACGAGAGTCAGATTCAGGTTGTAGTGCTGAGCGATACGTTTCCAGTATTCGATACCGGAACCACCCAGTGGATCAACGCCCAGCGTCAGACCCGCTTTCTGGATTGCCGCCATATCGACGATATCTGCCAGCCCTTCCACGAAGGGTTGAACCAGGTCTTGCTCTTTAACATGACCGGACGCCAGTGCGGCATCCAGCGGGATACGCTTCACGCCTTTCAGACCATCAGCCAACAGTGCATTAGCCCTGTCCTCTACGACTTTGGTGACGTTGGTATCTGCCGGGCCACCGTTTGGCGGATTGTATTTAATGCCGCCGTCTTCTGGTGGGTTATGGGACGGCGTGATCACAATACCGTCAGCCAGCGGACCGCCTTTTTTATTGTGGACCAGGATAGCATTAGACACGGCAGGTGTTGGCGTAAAGCCGTTGTTTTCCTGCACGATGACATCAACACCGTTCGCCGCCAGCACTTCCAGTACAGAGATAAATGCCGGTTCAGACAACGCGTGGGTATCCTTGCCCACATAGCACGGGCCAGTAATCCCGTTTTTCGCACGTTCTTCGGCAATCGCCTGAGCGATAGCCAGAATATGCGGCTCATTAAAACTATGACGACCCGCACTACCGCGATGCCCGGATGTACCGAACTTCACCGCGTGCTCCGCATTCCCTGCCGTCGGTTTTAGTACATAGTATTGCGCCGTTAACTGGGCGACATTAATCAAATCACTCTGTTGTGCAGGTTGACCTGCACGGTTGTGGATTGCCATTGCCTGGTCCTTCTAATGCAAGGATTAAATTGTTCCGCAAACCTTTTCAATCAACTCCGCGGGGAATTGCATTGACTGCATGATATGTTCAACCATGCTGCATTTACGGCCGGTATTCGTGTTGGTGATCACCCAATATGGCGTGCCTGGCACGTGTTTCGGTTTGGTTTGATTACCATTTTTCAGCAACGTCTGTTCATCCGCTGCGAAATAAACGCGCGTGCGGCCATGCAACGATTCTGTTGCTTGTGCAAACGCATGTTGATCCAGTGAGTAAAGTGTAGACAGCACCAGCATAAAGCGATTCACTGCTTTTTTCTGTTCCGCATATTCATCGGAAAGCAGCAGTTCACGCATAGCGCGCACTTTGTCTTTCGCGGGGTTGACCGGCTTGGCTTCCACGACAGGTTGCACGGCGCGGATTTCTTTTACTACCGGAGTGACAGGCTGTGATGCGGCGGAAAACTTCAACATACGCCGTAAAATGTCGGATGCGCTCTCGCCAATATGCTTGGTGTGGCTGGCAATATAGCTATAGAGTTCATCATCAACTTCAATCGTTTTCATCTTAATCCAGTGCAATGTTTGGCTGAATACAAGTTGTCAGGACTTTACACGCTGTAGTGTAAAGGCAAATCCTAACAGCGGATAGCGTCGAGCCTGGTGACCAGCAAAACTCGGAGTAACCGTAGTTGTTGCAGCCATGTGGCAGAATGGTCAACATGATACCCTAACCCGTGAGTGTGAAAAAAAGAACTTTGCCATGAAATTGAATATCCGAGCGCAATCTGCGCAAAACCCGCACAATAATTCTCCCATCGTCCTGGTTCACGGTCTGTTTGGCAGTCTGGATAATCTGGGCATACTGGCACGCTCCCTGGTCGTTGATCACGATATCATCCAGGTCGATATGCGAAATCATGGCCTCTCTCCCCGCTCACCGGAGATGAATTATCCTGCAATGGCGCAGGATCTGTTGGATACCCTCGATGAGCAACACATCGAAAAAGCGACCTTTATTGGGCACTCCATGGGGGGCAAAGCCGTCATGGCACTGACCGCACTGGCACCGGAACGCATCGATCAACTGGTCGCCATCGATATTGCACCGGTTGACTATCACGTACGCCGCCACGATGAGATTTTTGCCGCCATTAACGCGGTAACAGATGCCCAGGCTTCCTCTCGCCAGCAGGCCGCAAGCGTCATGCGTCAGCATTTGCAAGAAGAAGGCGTGATCCAGTTTCTGCTGAAATCCTTTGTTGACGGCGAGTGGCGCTTTAACGTCCCGGTGTTGTGGGATCAGTATCCCCATATCGTAGGATGGGAAACCATACCCGCCTGGGAACATCCGGCGTTGTTTATCCCCGGCGGTAATTCACCTTATGTGACACAAGCGTATCGCGAGCAATTACTGGCCCAGTTTCCGCAGGCCCGCGCCCACGTTATTGCCGGCGCAGGCCATTGGGTACATGCGGAAAAACCCGATGCGGTGCTGCGCGCTATCCGTCGTTATCTGAGTGAGAAGGTTAACTGATTAAAAACTCAGCGTCCGCGCGCGATTACGTGCGTGGGCGTTGGCGCGCCTCCCCTGCTGATGTATTATGGCGCGCTATCCATCCGGGCAGACGCCTGGCTGATTGTTTCCCCGAAGTCACCAAGATCATGGCCAAAGAACAAACGGACCGTACGACATTAGATCTGTTCGCGCAGGAGCGTCGCCCGGGACGACCCAAAACCAATCCGCTTTCGCGTGATGAACAGTTACGTATTAATAAACGTAATCAGCTTAAACGCGACAAAGTTCGTGGACTCAAGCGTGTCGAACTGAAATTGAACGCGGATGCCGTTGACGCTCTAAATGAGTTGGCGGAAGCGCGCAACATGAGTCGCAGTGAACTCATCGAAGAGATGCTGATGAACCAACTCACCGCATTGCGCGGTCAGGCATAGTCTGAATTTCTGCTCTAAATCATAAATCGTGTAGCACAGAGTGCAGTCCCGCGTGTTTGCTGTTTCCGCATGCCGGACTGTTCTGCTATGATTGCCCTTATCCGTGGGCAATGCGCCACCACCATTTCAATAAGTTTCAAGAGGTTATTTTACTCATGGCAATCACTGGCATCTTTTTCGGCAGCGACACCGGTAATACCGAAAATATCGCAAAAATGATTCAAAAACAGCTTGGTAAAGACGTTGCCGATGTACATGACATTGCAAAAAGCAGCAAAGAAGACCTGGAAGGGTATGACATTCTGCTGCTCGGCATCCCAACCTGGTACTACGGTGAAGCGCAGTGCGACTGGGATGACTTCTTCCCTACTCTGGAAGACATTGATTTTAACGGTAAACTGGTGGCATTGTTCGGCTGTGGCGACCAGGAAGATTACGCAGAATATTTCTGTGATGCGTTAGGCACCATCCGCGACATCATCGAGCCACGCGGCGCTACCATCGTCGGCCACTGGCCAACGGCGGGCTACCATTTTGAAGCGTCCAAAGGCCTGGCAGATGACGACCACTTTGTGGGTCTGGCTATCGATGAAGATCGCCAGCCGGAACTGACCGCTGAGCGCGTAGAAAAATGGGTTAAGCAGATCTCTGAAGAGCTGCACCTCGACGAAATCATCAATGCCTGATTTCGTGCGGCGTAGATATTCATCTGCGCCGCATCAATAGATAAAACCAATCAAAATAATTGCTACAAATTTGTAACTTTTTCGACTGACCCTGTACAATGGCTGGATGCCAATCGGGTATTGCACAGTGTGTTTGTTGGTGATACCACGTTTTGATTAACAATATTTGCCAGAGACTTGCAGTTTTCATTTAGGCATGGCAGTTCTATAATGATACGCATTATCTCAAGTGCAATTTCTGTCACTTCTGTTAATGAAGTGAACCGTTTAGCTACAGGACAGATTCCGCATGACTGACAACAATACCGCATTAAAGAAGGCTGGCCTGAAAGTAACGCTTCCTCGTTTAAAGATTCTGGAAGTTCTTCAGGAACCGGATAACCATCACGTCAGTGCGGAAGACTTATACAAACGCCTGATCGACATGGGTGAAGAAATTGGTCTGGCGACCGTGTATCGCGTGCTGAACCAATTTGATGATGCCGGTATCGTGACCCGCCACAATTTTGAAGGTGGTAAATCCGTCTTCGAACTGACCCAGCAACATCATCACGATCACCTGATTTGCCTTGACTGCGGCAAAGTGGTCGAATTCAGCGATGACTCCATCGAAGCGCGTCAACGTGAGATTGCGGCTAAACATGGTATTCGTTTAACTAACCATAGCCTCTATCTTTACGGTCACTGCGCTGAAGGCGATTGCCGCGAAGATGATCATGCGCACGACGCCAAATAATGTGATGCTTTCTGAAAAGCCAACCTTACGGTTGGCTTTTTTTATAGACGCAATCTGACCTTTCTCCCCTTCCTTCCAACTCAATGTTGCTTTACTTTAAAACTCATCTTGCCTTCATCGGAGAGTCGAAATGGAACTTCGCCAGTTACGCTATTTTGTGCGCATTGTAGAAACCGGCAGCATGGGTAGCGCAGCGCTCGACCTCAATATCGGTGTTTCGGCGCTCAGTCAGCAAATGACCCGCCTGGAAAACGAACTCGCCATACGTCTGCTGCAACGGACTTCTCGTGGCGTGACGCCCACCAGCGCTGGACTGGCTTTTTACTCTCAGGCACAACTGGCATTACGCCACGCAGACGATGCCATCCTTGCGGCACGGGAGGCCAGACTTTCCGGGCACGTCAGCGTCGGTATGGCACCCAGCACCGCTTCCGTTCTCGGGATGCCTTTCATCAACGCTATGCGGGAAAGCTATGCCGATGTCCGCCTGCATGTAGTGGAAAGTCTCTCTGGCAATCTGGAACGAATGATTAATACCCGTCAAATTGATTTGGCCGTGGTCTTTCAGAAGGAAAAAATCCTGCGCTGGAGCGCCAGAGCAATTCTTGAGGAACAGTTATTTTTGATTGGTACTCATAACTTGCTGGCAGGTATTGCGGATGACACTATCGCCCCTGCCGAACTGGTTAATATTCCATTGATAATGCCAAGCCCAGGACATGGTCTGCGCGGCAGACTGGATGCTATCAGTCAGGAGCATGCGCTGAACATTGAGATCGCCACAGAAATTGACGGCCTGACGCTACTGATGCACGCCGTTCGCAGCGGAATTGGTGCAACACTTCAGCCCGGCGCGGCAATTTCCCATCTCGATAAAGAGACATTAAGAGTGGTCGGCATCCATAATCCCATACTTAGCCGCCCCAACTTTTTGGTCAGCCTTTCTGACGATGAACTCACCCCAGCAGGCCTCGCTGCCCGTGTGGTACTCACCAAAGTGATGCATCAACTGGTGGAATCTGGACACTGGCCAGGTGCTACCCTTTACAATAATTAAAGGGCTGTTTAGCATCACGTCATAGCGTCCCCACAACTTACTCGTATACATTTTAATTACAAACTTAACAATTGGTTAAGTGGTAATGGAGTCTGCGATGGTTGATGTTCTGGTGATTGGCGGCGGCAATGCAGCACTATGTGCCGCTTTAACCGCCCGGGAGCAAGGCGCTTCGGTATTGCTGCTTGAGGCGGCCCCGCGTGAATGGCGCGGAGGGAACTCCCAACACACGCGTAATTTACGTTGTATGCATGATGCGCCACAGGATGTACTGGTGGAGAGCTATCCTGAAGAGGAATTCTGGCAGGACCTCTGGCGTGTAACGGAAGGTAATACCAACGAAGCACTGGCTCGGCTGGTGATCCGTACCTCTTCCCAATGCCGCGACTGGATGCGCCAGCACGGCGTTAACTTTCAACCGCCACTTTCTGGCGCTTTGCATGTCGCGCGAACGAATGCCTTCTTTATGGGCGGAGGAAAAGCACTCGTAAACGCCTATTATCGCAGCGCAGAAAAACTGGGGGTGCAAATCCGCTATAACACACCAGTCCAGGCACTTGAACTGCATAATGGCAAGTTCGTGGCAGCACTGGCAGGTGCAGAACGCATTCCGGCAAAGACCTGTGTACTTGCTGCTGGCGGGTTTGAATCTAACCGCGAATGGCTGCGAGAAGCATGGGGTGAGAACGCCCGCGGTGAATGGCCAGCGGATAACTTCCTCATTCGCGGCACGCGCTTTAATCAGGGCGTACTACTCAAATTTATGATCGATGCCGGCGCGGACATTATCGGCGAGCCCTCCCAGTCACACTGCGTGGCGATTGATGCCCGGGCTCCCTTATATGACGGCGGAATTTGCACCCGGGTGGACTGTGTCTCTCTGGGCATCGTAGTGAACCGTGATGCAGAACGATTTTATGATGAAGGCGAGGATTTCTGGCCAAAACGTTATGCAATCTGGGGACGTCTGGTTGCCCACCAGCCCGGACAAATTGGTTACTCCATTATCGACAGTAAAGCGATCGGTCACTTCATGCCCCCGGTTTTTCCTGGTGCACAGGCCAATACGTTAGCAGAGCTGGCACGTCAGTTGGGACTGGATACTGAGCGCTTTACCCATACTGTCATGCAGTACAACAGCGCCTGCCGGCCAGGGCACTTTGACCACACAACACTGGATAACTGTGCAACACAAAATCTGACACCGGCAAAAACACATTGGGCGCGACCACTGGATACGCCACCTTACTATGGCTATGCCTTACGTCCGGGGATCACCTTCACCTACCTGGGGTTAAAGGTGAATGAACACGCCGCGGTGCATTTTGCAGGGCTTCCAAGTCGCAATCTGTTCGTAGCCGGAGAGATGATGGCGGGCAACGTGCTGGGAAAAGGCTACACCGCAGGTGTGGGCATGTCGATAGGGACCACCTTTGGTCGTATTGCCGGAAAAGAAGCCGCTCTGGCAGCACGTGAGGAGGCATATCATGAAACAGCTTGAGAGATTAATTATCGAAGCGAAAATGCTTACCGAACCAGAAGCAGAAGTTGAACGAGTCATGCAAGTTTGCAATGCCTGCCGCTATTGCGAGGGTTTTTGCGCCGTTTTCCCGGCGATGACTCAGCGTCTGGAATTCGGAAAAGCGGATATCAACTATCTGGCCAATTTGTGCCATAACTGCGGCGCCTGCCTGCACGCGTGTCAATACGCACTGCCCCATGAATTTGCCATCAATGTGCCGAAAGCAATGGCAGAAGTAAGGCTGGAAACCTATCAACACTATACGCAACCCGCCACTTTTGGCGCGCTTTATCGCCGGGCTGGCATGACCGTAGCGCTGTCGCTGGTTTTCGGCCTGATCCTGTTTTTACTTCTTGCCATGGGGTTAAAAGGCTCCCTGTTCCATCCTCCGCTGGCTGGAGATTTTTATCAAATTTTCCCGCATAACCTGCTGGCATGGATGTTTGGTTCAGTCTTTATTCTGGCGATGGGTCTGCTCATGGCTGGCGTTTTCCGCTTCTGGCGGGAGATTTCTCCGGGGATGCCGCGTTCTGCTGACATTGCTGAAGCCTCACACAATGCACTGACGCTGAAATATCTCGATGGTGGACACGGTAAAGGTTGTAACGAAGCGGATGATGCTTTCACCCTGATGCGCCGCCGGTTTCATCACTTCACTTTCTACGGTTTTATGCTCTGTTTTGCCGCCACCGTCGTGGCGACAGGCTACCACTACTTTGCCGGCATAGAAGCCCCCTACCCGTTTTTCAGCATCCCGGTCATCCTTGGCATCTTGGGCGGTATTGGTCTGATTATAGGGCCAGCAGGCTTGCTATGGCTGAATTTTAAACGCTCACCGCTACAGGGTGACGCAAGGCAAAAGCCGATGGACCGTGGTTTTATCCTGTTGCTGCTACTGACGAGTCTGACGGGCTTAGCGCTGTTGGCAGGCAGAGATACCTCATGGATGGCTATTTTGCTTGCTATTCATCTTGGTGTCGTCATGGCGCTATTTCTGACCATCCCATACGGAAAATTTGCCCACGGATTCTACCGTTGTGCGGCATTACTCAAGTGGGCAATTGAAAAACAACGCTAAAATGCAAACGGGCGAAGATATCTCTCCGCCCGTTCTTGTTCATACCACGTTTTATTTCGCCGTATTATTACTGCGAATTTCCTGCCAGACCTTATCGCAATCGGCCTTGACGGATTGATCGTTACCCGTACGCGTTGCCTGGATACACTGCTGGTAATCCAGAACGCGCACGCTTTCTTCATTCGCAAACTGCTGGTGCTGTTTTTCTTTCTTCAGCACATTCAACACACTTTGGCAGGCCTCGATTTTCTCCGGCGAGCCCTGTGCGGTATTGATACAAGCGCTGTAGGCTTCCTTAAGACGGCTATCTTCTTTCGGCGCGGGTGATTGCGCGCAGGCAACCAGCCCTGATGCCATGACGGCGATGAGTATCAGCTTTTTCATAACACACTCCTCAACAAAACGGCAGGCTTGCGGCCTGCCGCTGTCGGCATTAGAAGATGGTGAACGGAGCAATAACGATGAATTTCACGTCACGCTCATCCTGGAAGATGTTACCGTAACCACCGCCCCAGCTTGGAATATCTGAATGGTTGTCGTACTGCGTGAAGTGCAGTTTAAACATAGTGCCCTTCGCACGGCCGTCCTGCAGGGTATAGACCGCATCCAGGCTGTAAGACGACTCTTCGATAGTACGATTTTTGTCGTAGTACGCATCCGGGTTGAGCTGCCAGGTTGCCGGTTTAGCATCCCACGCGTAAACGTATGATGCACCCACTGCCCAGCCAGGCAGGTTCCAGTTCTTCAGGTCATACATCGCACCGAAGAACACGGCCTTTTCACCGTTGGCGTTGAAGTCAGAGCGGTTATCCCACCAAACGTCCAGACGACCGTTTGAAGACGCATAGGTCGGGGTCATACGCTGCAGGAAGTAGCCCTGCTGCCCGTCAGCTTTAACCCAGGTCCCTTCCAGTCGCAGATCAACGACTTCTGCCACTTTGTAGCCGAAGGTCAGTGCCTGCAGCCAGGCCGTGCCATCATAAATGTCGTTAACAGTGCGGTCATCTACCTTATCGCGGGCACCGTAGAACTGGTAGCTGGTGGTAAACGGATTACCGCCTAAATCAAATTTGTAGCTGGCTTTGGCGAAATACTGATCGACGTAGCCTTCAGACTGACCGAATGCCGCTTCCAGCAACAGGTTATTTTTGAAGTCATACTTTGCGCCGATTGAATGGAGGTAATCAACTTTGGTCTTTTTATCGGCCTGATAGAATTTATCGACTTCGGTGTGCCACGGTGCTTTATATTCGTTGGCCCACATATAGGAGAAGCTCAGCGCACCCGCATCGCCATAATCGAAGTTGGCACCGGCTTCAGCACCCTGATAGGTACCTGGCATAAAGCTCCAGTGTGGTGCCAGCAGAGTTTGTCCGGTTGGCTGAATATAACCCGCGCGCGCCCAGGTTGGGCCAAATTTAAATTTGGCGGCCGCTTTATACAGGCTAATCCCGCTCTTATCGCCGGAGTAATCTTCGTCATAGCCTTTATTTTTTGAAGAGAATGCGATTTCGTTTGGATGGCCACTTTCGCTACTTTCGTTCATTTCGATAGCGGTAAATGCTGCGACATCAATACCAAACATATCAGCCGCATAACCGGACTGGAAGTCGAGGTTAGCGTTCCAGGTAGAGTGAGAAAGGTTAGTTTTGTATTTGTCATGATCGGTAACGTCTTTACGGTCGCGCTCACGCTGCCAGTAATAAATGCCACCCGTTAAGGTAGAGTCATCAATAAAACCTTCGGCGTGAACCTGAGGAGCGACAACAAAACCCGACATTGCTGTGATACCGGCGATAGCCAGCGCCAGCGTACTACGTTTGCCACTAAACGTACGCATATGTTAATCCTCTTTGACGTATAAAAGCTGTCGACAAAAGCGAACAGCGAAAAAGCAAAAATTAAAAAAGTAGCGCTGAGAAAACCTCATTGACTACAATGAATAGACTATTTTTCGCGACGCGAATTATCAATCTCTTTTTGTAACCAGTATGTAAGAACATGAGCAACCGCACATATTTCATTGCTTTCTGTTACATTTTCATTGGAAGATAAAAAAGCGTTGAATAATTGAAAAAAGACTTGTTTTCCATAAAGATGAAATCGGTTTCAGTCCAGAGTGACTGATAACACAAGGTTTTTGTTAGAAAAATATAAACAGCAAAAATCATTCCTGAATAACAATTATTTCGCTGCGCAAATAGAGTCTGCTAACCATTTTCAGGCGAAAAAAAACGCCGCAGAATGCGGCGTTTGAAAGGATGCGTAACGACGGTTTATTCGCCTACTTTAGCCCATGTATCGCGCAGACCCACGGTGCGGTTAAACACCAGTTTGTCAGCTGTTGCATAGCGGCTGTCGAGGCAGAAGTACCCTTCACGCTCGAACTGGAACGCTTTACCAGCAACCGCGGCCTGTAGCGAAGGCTCACCATAGCCCTGTTTAATCACCAGCGACTCTGGGTTAATAACGGACAGGAAATCTTCCGCAACCCCCGGGTTAGGTACGCTGAACAGACGATCGTACAGGCGGATTTCAATCGGCAGCGCATGAGCCGCACTTACCCAATGAATAACGCCTTTTACTTTACGGCCATCGGCCGGGTCTTTACTCAGCGTGTCAGCATCGTAGGTGCAGAAAATAGTCGTGATATTACCTTCCGCATCTTTCTCTACGCGCTCAGCTTTGATGACGTAAGCATTACGCAGACGGACTTCTTTACCCATCACCAGGCGCTTGTACTGTTTGTTGGCTTCTTCGCGGAAATCGGCCCTGTCGATCCAGATTTCACCGCTGAACGGTACTTCACGGCTGCCCATTTCCGGCTTGCTCGGATGGTTAGGCATAGTGACCAACTCGCTTTCGCCCTGTGGGTAGTTTTCGATAACCAGTTTCACCGGATCGATAACCGCCATTGCGCGCGGTGCGTTTTCGTTCAGATCTTCACGGATGCAGGATTCCAGAGAAGCGATTTCAATGGTGTTATCCTGTTTGGTCACACCGATGCGTTTGCAGAATTCACGAATTGCAGCAGCCGTGTAACCACGACGGCGCAGACCCGAGATAGTCGGCATGCGCGGATCGTCCCAGCCTTCAACGTGCTTATCAGTCACCAGCAGGTTCAGCTTACGCTTAGACATCACAGTGTATTCAAGATTCAGGCGCGAGAATTCGTACTGGCGCGGGTGAACCGGAATGGTGATGTTATCCAGCACCCAGTCGTACAGACGGCGGTTATCCTGGAATTCCAGCGTACACAGTGAATGTGTGATGCCTTCCAGCGCATCGCTGATGCAGTGGGTGAAGTCGTACATCGGATAGATGCACCACTTGTTGCCAGTCTGATGGTGTTCAGCAAACTTAATGCGGTACAGCACCGGGTCACGCATCACGATAAACGGCGAAGCCATATCGATTTTCGCACGCAGGCAGGCTTTACCTTCTTCAAAACCACCGGTACGCATTTTTTCAAACAGCGCGAGGTTTTCTTCAACGCTGCGATCGCGGAACGGGCTGTTTTTACCAGGCTGCGTCAGCGTGCCACGGTATTCACGGATTTCGTCGGCGGACAGTTCGTCGACATACGCCAGACCTTTGTTAATAAGCTCTACCGCGTAAGCATGTAGCTGATCGAAGTAATCCGAAGAGTAGCGAATATCGCCAGTCCAGTGGAAACCTAACCATTCAACGTCGTTTTTAATCGATTCAACGTACTCGATATCTTCTTTAACCGGGTTCGTATCATCAAAACGCAGGTTGCACTGGCCCTGGTAATCTTGCGCAATACCAAAGTTCAGACAAATGGATTTCGCGTGGCCAATGTGCAGATAGCCATTTGGCTCCGGCGGAAAACGGGTATGGATAGTGGTGTGCTTACCACTGGCCAGATCTTCATCGATGATCTGACGAATAAAGTTACTCGGGCGGGCTTCAGCCTCACTCATCGTGGATTCCTCAAAGCGTAAACAACGTATAACGGCATATGATCTTATAAGCCGGACGTAGTGACAACCCTTAGTTACGGAAAATACGTATCAGACAGCTATTATGCGGGCAATTGCTGCAAAAAAAAGCGGCGGAGGATTATCCCCCGCCGCTGTTAATCATCTCATCGTGCCGGATGGCGGCGCTTACGCCTTATCCAGCCTACGAGCAATTACTTACCTTTAATCTCATACAGTGGTGTTTGACCGGCAACGACATGACCTTCGGCTTTAATAACCAGACCACCGAAATCATCGCTATTACTGCAAACAACCGGGCTAATCATGGAACGTGCGTTCGCGTTCAGGTATTCCAGATCCATTTCCAGAATCGGTTGACCTGCTGCAACAACCGCACCTTCTTCAACCAGACGTTTAAAGCCTTTACCTTCCAGTGCCACGGTATCGATACCCATATGGACCACGATTTCCGCGCCTTTTTCCGTTTCCAGACAGAACGCATGGTTGGTGTTGAAGATTTTCACAATGGTACCCGCTGCTGGAGAAACCACGATTTTATCCGTTGGTTTTACCGCCACGCCGTCACCCACTGCTTTGCTGGCGAAGGCTTCATCAGGCACTTGCTCCAGTGCAACCACATCACCGGTAATCGGAGAAACCAGCGCTTCAATGGTGGCTGCATTCGCTACCGCCTGCGGTTTTGCAACCGGGGCAGCCGCTGCCGGAGTACTGTCAGTAGACGCTGCCGCAACCGGGCCACGTGCCACAACTTTCTTCATTTCGTCGCCGATAGATTCAGCTTTCGCACCCACGATGACCTGAATAGTTTGTTTGTTCAGCTTAACCACACCCGATGCGCCTAAACGTTTGCACATCGCATCATTTACGCGGGCAGAATCGCCAACGGTCAGACGCAGGCGGGTGATACAGGCATCAATCGCTTTCAGGTTATCCGTACCGCCAACCGCTGCAATGTAGTTAGTTGCCAGTTGAGCTAAACCTTCTTCGGTATTGCTGTTCGCTTCGTCAGTAACAATCTCGTCTTCTTTATCTTCGCGACCCGGCGTTTTCAGGTTAAACATACGAATAACCGCGCTGAACAGGACGAAGTAAATAACGAAGAACACCAGACCCATGACGACCAGCATCCAGACGTTCTTACTTGCAGCCGGCAGGTTGTACATCAACACGTAGTCAATTGCACCTGCGGAGAAGGAGAAGCCGGCGTGAATCCCCAACAGCGTCGCAACGAACAGGCTGATACCTGTCAGAACAGCGTGCAAGAGGTACAGCAACGGAGCCAGGAACATAAACAGGAATTCCAGCGGCTCGGTAACACCGGTCAGGAATGCGGTGATAGCAACGGACAGCAGCATACCGCCGACCATAGGACGACGTGCTTTCGGCGCGGCGAAGTACATCGCCAGTGCCGCACCCGGCAGACCAAACATCATGATCGGGAAGAAGCCAGACATAAACATACCCGCAGTGCCGTCACCCGCGTAGAAGCGGTTGATATCACCATGGAATACTGTGCCTGCAGCGTTAGTGAATTCACCAATCTGGAACCAGGCGATGGTGTTCAGAACCTGATGCAGACCGGTTGGGATCAGCAGACGGTTGATGAAGCCAAAAATACCGGAACCCAGCGCGCCAGCGCCCACGATCCACTCACCACCCGCATGGATGGCGTTCTGCACCGGCGGCCACACGTAGCCGAAGATAGCAGCCAGCACTAAGCAGAAGAAGCCCGTGGCGATAGGTACAAAACGTTTGCCACCGAAGAAACTCAGGAAATCAGGCAGTTTGATGCCAGACCAACGGTTATACACAGCGCCGCCGACCAGACCGGTGATGATACCTGCCAGAACGCCCATGTTGATCGCTGGGTTAATGGTAACCATTGCTTTGGTCAATATGAAATAACCAACCGCACCTGCCAGCGCTGCCGCCCCCGCGCTGTCTTTAGACCAGCTGGAAGCCACACCGATAGCAAAAATTAACGCGAGGTTATCAAAGATAGCCCCACCCGCTTGCGCGATGAAGGGTACGTTCAGTAAATCTGGTTGGCCGAATCGCAGCAACAGTGCCGCGACTGGCAGCACCGCGATGGGGAGCTGTAACGCCCTACCCAGCCGCTGGAAAAAACCTAAAATATTCATTTTATTCCCCCTACGAGACCCCGATTAGGCTCCTTTGAAGCCATATTTTTATTGTGCGACCATTCCTAACTGCAACAGCAAGAGATTTTGGAACAACAACATTAACCATTCATCTACATTCAGAGTGTGTGAAAAATTAATTCGTATCGCAAATTAAAAGCGTGTTTTTTGTGATTCCAATCACCAAATATCGTTATTAACCCTCCCTTACACTGGCTAACTACGAAAACTTATTTTATCATTCAAAAAATCGAAACGGATTGATCCTTACCGATGCAAAACCAGGTTACGCTTAATACTGCACAGAGACTCAATCCGCCAACTGCTTACATTTACTTTTGAGGTGAAGAATGAGACTGATCCCCCTGAATACCGCTGAACAAGTCGGCAAATGGGCTGCTCGCCATATCGTTAACCGTATTAACGCGTTCAAACCAACGGCAGATCGTCCGTTCGTTCTGGGCCTGCCAACTGGTGGTACTCCGCTGACTGCCTATAAAGCATTAGTCGAAATGCACAAAGCGGGCCAGGTGAGCTTCAAACATGTTGTTACTTTCAACATGGACGAATATGTTGGCCTGCCGAAAGAGCATCCAGAAAGCTATCACAGCTTTATGCACCGCAACTTCTTTGATCATGTTGATATTCCAGCAGAAAACATCAACCTGCTCAATGGTAACGCGCCGGATATTGATGCAGAATGCCGTCAGTATGAAGAGAAAATCCGTTCTTACGGTAAAATCCATCTGTTTATGGGCGGCGTAGGTAACGATGGTCACATTGCGTTCAACGAACCCGCTTCATCTTTAGCTTCCCGTACTCGTATCAAAACGCTGACCCACGACACCCGCGTAGCAAACTCACGCTTCTTTGACGGCGACGTAAGCCAGGTGCCTAAATATGCACTGACCGTAGGCGTGGGCACCTTGTTGGATGCTGAAGAAGTGATGATCCTGGTGCTGGGTCACCAGAAAGCCCAGGCGCTGCAGGCGGCTGTTGAAGGTAACGTTAACCACATGTGGACTATCAGCTGTCTGCAACTGCATCCGAAAGCGGTTGTGGTCTGCGATGAGCCTTCCACTATGGAGCTGAAAGTGAAGACGCTGAAATACTTTAACGAGTTAGAAGCGGAAAATATTAAAGGTCTGTAATGATGTCTCCGCCCTGCCGAAAACGTGCAGGGCGGCATTTTTTTGAAATCGGGGGTCGGAATGTATGCTTTAACCCAGGGCCGGATTTTTACCGGTCACGAAATTCTTGATGACCATGCGATTGTTGTCGCCAATGGCCTGATCGATAGCGTTTGCCCACTGTCTGAATTGCCGCCAGGGATTGAACAACGCTCACTGAATGGGGCCATTGTCTCCCCCGGTTTTATTGATGTGCAGTTAAACGGCTGTGGCGGTGTACAGTTTAACGATACGGCAGAGGCCGTTACCGTTGAGACGCTGGAAATCATGCAGAAAGCCAATGAAAAATCTGGCTGCACCAACTATCTGCCAACGCTAATCACCACCAGCGATGACCTGATGAAGCAGGGCGTTCGCGTCATGCGTGAATACCTCGCTAAGCATCCAAATCAGGCATTAGGGCTACACCTTGAAGGTCCGTGGCTGAATCTGGTGAAAAAAGGTACGCATAATCCGAGCTTTGTCCGCCAGCCAGACGCTGCGCTGGTCGATTTCCTGTGCGATAATGCGGATGTCATCACCAAAGTGACGCTGGCGCCTGAAATGGTTCCTGCCGAAGTGATCACCCAACTGGTGAATGCAGGTATCGTGGTGTCTGCGGGCCACTCTAACGCGACGCTGAAAGAAGCAAAAATCGGTTTCCGTGCAGGCATTTCCTTTGCAACACATCTGTTCAACGCGATGCCTTATATTACCGGCCGCGAACCAGGTCTGGCAGGAGCGGTTCTTGATGAGGCCGATATTTATTGCGGTATCATCGCCGATGGCATGCATGTTGACTATGCCAACATCCGCAATGCCAAACGCCTGAAAGGTGACAAACTGTGCCTGGTGACCGACGCGACTGCACCAGCGGGTGCAAACATTGAACAGTTCATTTTCGCTGGTAAAACAATATACTACCGCAATGGACTGTGTGTTGATGAGAACGGCACGCTGAGCGGTTCATCATTAACCATGATCGAAGGTGTACGCAATCTGGTTGAACATTGCGGTATCGCACTGGACGAAGTCCTGCGTATGGCAACGCTCTACCCTGCTCGCGCCATTGGCGTCGACAAACAACTCGGCAGTATCGCGCCAGGCAAAGTAGCCAACCTGACCGCGTTCACGCACGACTTTAAAATTATCAAGACCATCGTTAATGGCAACGAGGTCGTTACTGAGTAAGAGAAAGAATGACACCAGGCGGACAAGCTCAAATAGGTAATGTTGATCTCGTAAAACAGCTTAACAGCGCGGCAGTTTATCGTCTGATTGACCAGCATGGGCCAATCTCGCGAATTCAGATTGCCGAGCAAAGCCAGCTTGCTCCCGCCAGCGTAACCAAAATTACGCGTCAACTGATTGAACGCGGGCTGATTAAAGAAGTCGATCAGCAGGCCTCCACCGGGGGCCGCCGCGCCATCTCTATCGTCACCGAAACCCGTAATTTCCACGCAATTGGCGTTCGCCTTGGCCGCCACGACACCACGCTGACACTCTATGATATGAGCAGCAAAGTGGTTGCCGAAGAGCATTATCCGCTACCAGAGCGCACCCAGGAAACACTGGAGCACGCGCTGCTCAATACGATTGCCACCTTTATTGACAGTTGCCAGCGGAAAATCCGTGAGCTGATTGCAATCTCCGTTATCCTGCCAGGCCTCGTTGACCCCGAAAGTGGCGTCATTCGCTATATGCCCCATATTCAGGTTGAAAACTGGGGACTGGTCGACGCACTGGAAAAACGTTTTCAGGTCACCTGTTTTGTCGGTCATGATATCCGCAGCCTGGCACTTGCCGAGCACTATTTTGGGGCAAGTCAGGACTGCGAAGACTCCATTCTGGTGCGTGTCCATCGCGGAACCGGCGCAGGGATTATCTCCAACGGGCGTATTTTCATCGGACGCAACGGCAACGTGGGCGAAATAGGCCATATCCAGGTTGAGCCACTGGGCGAACGCTGCCATTGCGGTAACTTTGGTTGCCTGGAAACGATCGCTGCCAATGCGTCCATTGAACATCGCGTACAAAATTTACTGAAACAAGGCTATCCGAGCCGTCTCACGTTGGACGATTGCAGTATCAAAGCTATCTGCAAGGCAGCCAACAAAGGTGACAATCTGGCAGCAGAAGTTATCGAGCACGTGGGTCGCCACCTGGGTAAAACCATCGCGATTGCGATTAACCTGTTTAATCCGCAAAAAGTCGTCATCGCCGGTGAGATTACCGAAGCAGATAAAGTCCTGCTTCCGGCAATAGAAAGCTGCATTAATAATCAGGCACTGAAGGCGTTTCGCCACAATTTACCGGTGGTACGTTCCACGCTGGATCACCGTTCAGCGATTGGTGCATTTGCGCTGGTGAAGCGCGCCATGCTCAATGGTTCATTGCTGCAACGTTTGCTGGAAAGCTAATGCTCTCATATAGTAGTGGATTACTATACCCTAAATAATTCGAGTTACAGGACAAAACGCATTAGCGTTTTGAACAGCGCTTGTGCTGGCCCCGTAGGGGTGAGGCCGCTTGGCCGAATAACGCGGCGACGCAGCGAATCCCCTGGAGTGTACACCAGTACGTGACTGGGGTGAGCGAGGAAAGCCAACGCACATGCAACTTGAAGTATGACGGGTATATAAGACTCATAACGAATTCCCTGGGTAGTTCATGACCATTAAGAATGTAATTTGTGATATCGACGGCGTGCTGATGCACGACAATGTTGCCGTACCCGGTGCGGCAGAATTTCTGACCGGCATTCTGGAGAAAGGTTTACCGTTAGTCCTGCTGACGAACTACCCTTCGCAGACCGGGCAAGATCTGGCAAACCGCTTCGCCACCGCGGGTGTGAATGTCCCCGATAGCGTCTTTTATACTTCCGCCATGGCTACTGCTGATTTTCTCCGTCGCCAGGAAGGGAAAAAAGCCTACGTGGTGGGTGAAGGCGCGTTAATCCATGAGCTGTATAAAGCAGGCTTTACTATTACCGACGTTAACCCTGATTTTGTCATTGTCGGAGAGACCCGTTCGTACAACTGGGACATGATGCATAAAGCGGCTTACTTTGTGGCTAACGGCGCACGTTTTATCGCCACCAACCCGGATACCCACGGTCGCGGCTTTTACCCTGCCTGTGGTGCGCTCTGCGCCGGTATTGAGAAGATCTCCGGCCGTAAACCATTTTATGTCGGCAAACCCAGCCCGTGGATTATTCGCGCGGCACTCAACAAAATGCAGGCGCACTCAGAAGAAACGGTCATTGTTGGCGACAACCTGCGCACTGATATTCTGGCAGGCTTCCAGGCGGGTCTGGAAACTATCCTGGTTCTGTCTGGTGTATCCAAGCTTGATGATATTGACAACATGCCATTCAGACCAAGCTGGATCTATCCCTCCGTTGCAGAGATTGATGTGATTTGATCCCAGGCCGGATAAGACGCACGCGCGTCATCATCCGGCAATGTTGCGGCGTGAATACCGGATGATGGTGTAAGCGCCTTATTCGGCCCACAGAAATACCCCATCTAATAAAATTGCCATTTTATTGATGATTCATCAATAAATGCGCTCATTACGTAATCTTTTTTCACCATTCAACAATCATCATTGAGTTTTTTATTTTCAGCGCGCCAAACTCCTTGCGCCCCCAGCGGCTTTGCGGCATTTTCTTTATCAAGCAAACATAAAAAGCATCACGCAACAGGTTAACGGAGAAGGTTATGTGTTCTATTTTTGGCGTATTCGATATTAAAACAGACGCAGTTGAACTGCGTAAAAAGGCTCTGGAATTGTCCCGTCTGATGCGCCACCGCGGCCCGGACTGGTCTGGTATTCACGCCAGTGACAACGCCATTCTGGCGCACGAACGTCTGTCTATTGTCGACGTCAATGCGGGCGCTCAGCCGCTGTATAACGTGAAGAAAACACATATCCTGGCTGTTAACGGTGAGATTTATAACCATCAGGCGCTGCGTGCTGAATACGGCGATCGCTATCAGTTCCAGACCGGTTCTGACTGCGAAGTGATCCTTGCGCTGTATCAGGAAAAAGGTCCAGAGTTTCTGGATGACCTGCAAGGCATGTTTGCCTTCGCACTGTACGACAGCGAGCAGGACGCTTACCTGATTGGCCGCGATCACATCGGCATCATCCCACTGTATATGGGCTACGACGAACACGGTAACTTCTACGTTGCGTCTGAAATGAAGGCGCTGGTTCCGGTATGCCGCACAATCAAAGAATTCCCGGCCGGTAGCTATCTGTGGAGTAAAGACGGCGAAATTCGTCAGTATTACCAGCGTGACTGGTTTGATTACGATGCAGTAAAAGACAACGTTACGGATAAAAACGAGCTGCGTCAGGCACTGGAAGATGCCGTGAAAAGTCACCTGATGTCCGATGTTCCTTACGGCGTGCTGTTATCCGGTGGTCTGGACTCCTCCGTGATTTCCGCCATCACGAAAAAGTATGCGGCGCGTCGTGTAGAAGATCAGGAACGCAGTGAAGCCTGGTGGCCGCAACTGCACTCTTTCGCGGTTGGCCTTGAAGGCGCACCGGACCTGAAAGCCGCGCAGGAAGTGGCAAACCACCTTGGTACTGTCCACCACGAGATCCATTTCACCGTGCAGGAAGGTCTGGATGCTATTCGCGACGTGATTTATCACATCGAAACCTATGATGTCACAACCATTCGTGCCTCAACGCCGATGTACTTAATGTCGCGCAAGATTAAAGCAATGGGCATTAAAATGGTGTTATCGGGTGAAGGGTCAGATGAAGTGTTTGGCGGCTATCTCTACTTCCACAAAGCGCCAGACGCGAAAGAGTTGCACGAAGAAACCGTGCGTAAACTGCAGGCGCTGCACATGTTCGACTGCGCCCGTGCCAACAAAGCAATGTCTGCCTGGGGTGTCGAAGCCCGTGTGCCTTTCCTGGACAAAAAATTCCTTGATGTGGCAATGCGCATCAACCCACAGGACAAAATGTGCGGCAACGGAAAAATGGAAAAACATGTCCTGCGCGAATGTTTTGAATCGTATCTGCCCGCCAGCGTGGCGTGGCGTCAGAAAGAGCAGTTCTCTGACGGCGTCGGTTACAGCTGGATTGACACGCTGAAAGAAGTCGCTGCAGAGCAAGTTTCCGACCAACAACTGGAAACCGCCAGCTTCCGCTTCCCGTATAACACGCCATCATCTAAAGAAGCGTATTTGTATCGTGAGATTTTTGAGGAACTGTTCCCGGTTGCCAGCGCGGCTGAATGTGTTCCTGGTGGCCCTTCTGTTGCCTGTTCTTCAGCAAAAGCCATTGAATGGGATGAAGCGTTCAAAACCATGAACGATCCGTCTGGTCGCGCGGTTGGCGTGCATCAGTCAGCCTATAAGTAAGCGAATCATCAGCAAAGAGCCCTGCGGGGCTCTTTTTTTATGTCGATTTAACGTGCGAAAAAACAATTAATAACTAATAATTGCCGAATATTGCGTCATGCTGTTCGCAACCTAACCAAACAGTCACATTCCAGCTATTTTCAATGAAAAAGGGGTTGACGCTTCAAGGCTCAATACGCATAATGCGCCCCGCAACGCCGATAAGGTTACGCGAAAAAAAGATGGCTACGTAGCTCAGCTGGTTAGAGCACATCACTCATAATGATGGGGTCACAGGTTCGAATCCCGTCGTAGCCACCATCTTTTTTGCGGGAGTGGCGAAATTGGTAGACGCACCAGATTTAGGTTCTGGCGCCGCAAGGTGTGCGAGTTCAAGTCTCGCCTCCCGCACCATTCACCCGTAAGCGTTGCACGGATGGGGTATCGCCAAGCGGTAAGGCACCGGTTTTTGATACCGGCATTCCCTGGTTCGAATCCAGGTACCCCAGCCATTTTTTCTTCGATATAGCGGTTCACCGCGACGGTCATTGGGGTATCGCCAAGCGGTAAGGCACCGGTTTTTGATACCGGCATTCCCTGGTTCGAATCCAGGTACCCCAGCCATCGAAGAATATGATAGTATCAGGCTACGTAGCTCAGCTGGTTAGAGCACATCACTCATAATGATGGGGTCACAGGTTCGAATCCCGTCGTAGCCACCATATTAAGGACGTATCGACTCGTTCGGTAAATCCAAAAAATTGTTGGGGTATCGCCAAGCGGTAAGGCTCTGGTTTCTGATACCAGCATTCCGAGGTTCGAATCCTCGTACCCCAGCCATATTAAAGAAGTCATCCACTTTGTGGGTGCACCCGTTGGGGTATCGCCAAGCGGTAAGGCTCTGGTTTCTGATACCAGCATTCCGAGGTTCGAATCCTCGTACCCCAGCCATATTAAAAAAGCTCGCTTCGGCGAGCTTTTTGCTTTTCTAACGCCGGTTGACGGCAATCCTTATCAGGCCTACATGACTTGTAGGCCTGATAAGCGTAGCGACATCAGGTACTACCCGAGCTACAACCCTAGCGCATACTTCAGCGCCTGGCGTTTCAACACGCCTGCGCGTTCTGCAGCCATTAGTCCTAGATTACGTATGATGCGCAGCGGTTGCAGGTTATTACTGAATCCGGCGTAGAACAAATCCATGCCACTCTGCATGATAAAATTATCGGTCATACGGCGATTCTGATAGCGCTTGAGCACCGGCTGACTGGCCCAGGATTCACCGTAGCTGCGCGCGTTCACCAGCACATCAATCAACGCATCGACATCACGAAAACCCAGATTAACGCCCTGCCCCGCCAATGGATGAATGGTATGTGCGGCATCACCGACCAGCGCCAACCCCGGCTGAACATACTGCAACGCATGACGACGCGTAAGAGGAAATGCGCCTGCAGCCACAGGCAGCACGTTACCCAGTCGCGATGGGAAATGTTTGCCTATCTCTGTCTGGAGTTGCGCCATGCTTAAGCTTTGTAACTGACGGATACGCGCCGGGGTGTCGTACCACACCAACGAAGCCCAGTCGTCGAACAACGGTAAAAATGCACGCGGACCGTCAGGGGTAAACTGCTGCCAGGTGCTGTCTCCGGGTGCGTTTTCACACTGGACAGTTATCAGCATACAAGATTGCGCGTATTGCCAGGCATGGATGCCAATCCCGGCCATTTTGCGTACCTGGGAGTTGGCACCATCAGCACCGATCACCAGCTTCGCGTTGATTTTTCCACCATCTGCCAGCTCAAGTTCATGCCGGTCATTATGCCGATGTAAAGAAATCAGCGATGTGGGCACGCGCAACGTCACTTTAGGGTGAGCTTCCAGCGCCTGCCAGAGCGCTTGTTGCAGGACGGTATTCTCCACCATGTAACCCAGCAACGGCAGCTTAAGCTCCGCAGCATCAAACACCACATGGGCATTTTCCCATTCCCACGTCTCCAGCCGACGATAAGGATGGCTGCGCATCCCCTGCACCGTATCCCAGACGCCCAGCCCCTTAAGCAGCGATACCGAAGCGGAACTGATGGCCGAAATTCTGACATCCGGCTGTCCGTCAGCCACAAACGGCGCGGGCACGGCATGCTCGATAACCGTTACCGTAAATCCGTGCTGCGCCAGTCCCAGCGCCAGCGCGCCGCCGACCATCCCCCCGCCGACAATGGCAATTTCCGTTGGTTGATTTGTCATGGTCAATCATCCTGTTACATGTATTGTGTAAGTTTACAGGATTTTTTACCCCTTGAGGCTGACATCCGTCATACTGGTCACAACCGCGCCAAAGCAGTACACTATGCGCCCTGCATTTCAGCCACAATTTCGCAAGAGCAAGTCGATGACCAAAAAACTCCATATTAAAACCTGGGGCTGTCAGATGAACGAATACGATTCATCGAAGATGGCCGATCTGCTGGATGCCACTCACGGGTATCAACTGACCGACGTGGCGGAAGAAGCGGATGTGCTGCTGCTGAATACCTGCTCAATCCGCGAGAAGGCTCAGGAAAAAGTCTTCCATCAGTTAGGTCGCTGGAAGCTCTTAAAAGAGAAAAATCCCGATCTCATCATTGGTGTTGGTGGCTGCGTGGCATCTCAGGAAGGCGACCATATTCGCCAACGCGCACACTACGTCGATATTATTTTCGGGCCGCAAACTCTGCATCGTCTGCCGGAAATGATCAACAAAGTGCGCGGTAGCAATACCCGTAGCCCGGTGGTAGATATCAGCTTCCCGGAGATCGAAAAGTTCGATCGTCTGCCGGAACCGCGTGCCGAAGGCCCAAGCGCGTTTGTGTCCATCATGGAAGGCTGCAATAAATATTGTACTTACTGCGTGGTGCCCTACACCCGTGGTGAAGAAGTCAGCCGCCCGGCGGATGATATCCTGTTTGAAATCGCCCAGCTTGCGGCGCAAGGCGTACGCGAAGTGAACCTGCTGGGGCAAAACGTCAACGCCTGGCGTGGTGAAAACTACGATGGCACGATCGGTTCGTTCGCTGATCTACTCCGTCTGGTCGCTGCAATCGACGGCATTGACCGTATCCGATTTACCACCAGCCATCCGATCGAATTCACCGATGATATCGTTGAGGTCTACCGTGATACGCCAGAACTGGTGAGCTTCCTGCACCTGCCGGTACAGAGCGGTTCGGATCGTGTGCTAAACCTGATGGGTCGTACCCATACCGCGCTGGAATACAAAGCGATCATCCGTAAACTGCGCGCAGCACGTCCGGATATCCAGATTAGCTCCGACTTCATCGTCGGCTTCCCAGGTGAAACCACCCAGGACTTCGAGCAGACCATGAAGCTGATCGCTGATGTCAATTTCGACATGAGTTACAGCTTTATCTTCTCTGCGCGCCCTGGCACTCCAGCAGCCGATATGGTTGACGATGTGCCGGAAGAAGAGAAAAAACAGCGTCTGTACATCCTGCAGGAGCGTATTAACCAGCAAGCCATGGCCTGGAGCCGTCGTATGCTTGGCACGACTCAGCGTATTCTGGTAGAAGGTACATCGCGTAAGAGCATCATGGAGCTATCAGGTCGTACCGAAAATAACCGCGTGGTGAACTTCGAAGGAACCCCGGAAATGGTCGGTAAGTTTGTGGATGTTGAAATTACCGATGTCTGGACGAACTCCCTGCGCGGCAAAGTCGTGCGCACTGAAGACGAAATGGGCCTGCGCATCGCAGAAACCCCGGAGTCAGTGATCGCACGTACCCGTAAAGAAAACGATCTGGGTGTCGGTATTTATCAGCCGTAATCCTGCTGAAATACGCAAATAATGCCCGATGGTGCTGCACTTATCGGGCTTACACTTCCAGGCTCGCTGCTCCGGCGGGCCTTGTAATCCGCCCAGGCACCCCCATATTTATCGCAATGCTTGCGCCTTTCCCCCATGGCGTGAATAATTTCCTTAGATGCCGGTAAATGTTCAGCGTCCGGCGAGACATGCATAAGAGGAACAGTTTGAACATAGACACTCGCGAAATTACCCTTGAACCCGCAGACAATGCCCGCCTGTTGAGCCTTTGCGGGCCATTTGATGACAACATAAAACAACTGGAGCGTCGTCTCGGCATCGAAATTAACCGCCGCGATAACCACTTCAAACTGACCGGTCGCCCAATTTGCGTCACCGCTGCGGCTGATATTTTACGCAGCCTGTATGTCGATACCGCCCCAATGCGCGGTCAGACGCAGGACATCGAGCCTGAGCAAATTCATCTGGCGATTAAAGAAGCGCGTGTGCTTGAGCAAAGCGCGGACAGCGTGCCGGAATTTGGCAAAGCGGTGAATATCAAAACCAAGCGCGGAGTGATTAAACCGCGTACGCCGAACCAGGCGCAGTACATCGCCAACATCCTCGATCACGACATCACCTTCGGCGTTGGCCCTGCGGGTACGGGTAAAACGTACCTTGCGGTTGCTGCTGCCGTCGATGCGCTAGAGCGTCAGGAGATCCGCCGTATTCTGCTAACCCGTCCGGCGGTTGAAGCCGGTGAAAAACTGGGTTTCCTGCCAGGCGATCTGAGCCAGAAAGTCGATCCGTATTTGCGTCCACTGTATGATGCGCTGTTCGAAATGCTGGGTTTTGAAAAGGTCGAGAAGCTGATTGAGCGCAATGTCATCGAGGTCGCACCGTTGGCCTATATGCGTGGCCGCACGTTAAACGATGCGTTCATCATTCTTGATGAGAGCCAGAACACCACCATCGAACAGATGAAAATGTTCCTGACCCGTATCGGCTTTAACTCCAAAGCCGTCATTACCGGGGACATCACGCAGATTGACCTGCCGCGCAGCACCAAGTCTGGTCTGCGTCATGCCATTGAAGTGCTGGCCGAAGTCGATGAGATTAGCTTTAATTTCTTCCATAGCGAAGACGTGGTACGCCACCCGGTTGTTGCCCGTATCGTGACGGCATATGAAGCCTGGGAAGAAGCAGAACAAAAACGCAAAGCCGAGCTGGCGGCAGAACGCAAGCGCGAAGCTCAGGAGCAGGAGCAAAAATGAGTCAGGTTATTCTCGATTTACAGCTGGCATGCGAAAACGAATCCGGCTTACCACCAGAAAGTCAGTTTCAGACATGGCTGGATGCCGTGATCCCACAGTTTCAGGAAGAGTCAGAGGTCACGATTCGTTTGGTCGATGACGCTGAAAGCCACGAGCTGAACCTGACCTATCGCGGGAAAGATAAATCAACCAACGTGCTCTCTTTCCCGTTTGAAGCGCCTCCGGGCATTGAAATGCCGCTGCTGGGCGATCTGGTCATCTGCCGCCAGGTGGTTGAGAAAGAAGCTCAGGAGCAAGGCAAACCGCTTGAGGCCCACTGGGCGCATATGGTGGTACATGGTAGCCTGCATTTATTGGGCTACGACCATATTGAAGATGACGAAGCAGAAGAGATGGAATCCCTCGAAACAGAGATTATGCTTGCTCTGGGCTATGAGGATCCGTACATTGCCGAGAAGGAATAAGCCGTCGGGCATCTGCCCGGGCTTCCCATGAAGCCATGCGCTGAGTTTACGCGCATTGAGCGACCTATTAACTAACATGAGAACCCATACGACGCCATGAGCGACGACAATTCACACAGTAGTGACACGTTAACCAGCAAAAAGGGATTTTTTTCCCTGTTACTGAGCCAACTTTTCCACGGTGAACCGAAAAACCGTGACGAACTGTTGGAGCTGATCCGTGATTCCGGGCAGAACGACCTTATCGATGAAGATACGCGCGATATGCTCGAAGGGGTGATGGACATTGCGGACCAGCGCGTTCGCGACATCATGATCCCCCGCTCTCAGATGATTACCCTGAAACGCAACCAGACTCTGGACGAATGCCTTGATGTCATTATCGAGTCTGCCCACTCGCGTTTTCCGGTGATCAGCGAAGACAAAGATCACATTGAAGGGATTCTGATGGCCAAGGATCTGCTGCCCTTTATGCGCAGCGATGCCGAAGCATTCAGCATGGAGAAAGTGTTACGCCAGGCGGTTGTTGTCCCTGAGAGCAAGCGTGTTGATCGCATGTTGAAAGAGTTCCGCTCCCAGCGTTACCATATGGCAATCGTCATCGACGAATTCGGCGGCGTGTCTGGTCTGGTGACCATCGAAGACATTCTTGAGCTGATCGTCGGTGAAATTGAAGATGAGTACGACGAAGAAGACGATATCGACTTCCGTCAGCTCAGCCGTCACACCTGGACTATTCGCGCGCTGGCGCCGATTGAAGACTTCAACGAAGCCTTCGGGACCCACTTTAGCGACGAAGAAGTTGATACCATTGGCGGGCTGGTTATGCAGGCCTTTGGTCATTTACCCGCTCGCGGTGAGACCATCGACATCGATGGTTACCAGTTCAAAGTGGCGATGGCTGACAGCCGTCGTATTATTCAGGTTCATGTCAGAATTCCGGACGACTCACCCCAGCCCAAACTGGACGAATAAACCCGAAACTGGATCATACACTACATGGCATTTGCCCCATTAATTGAACGCCAGCGCATTCGCCTGCTGCTGGCGTTATTATTCGGTGCCTGCGGGACGCTGGCGTTCTCTCCGTATGACATCTGGCCCGCCGCGATTATTTCGCTGATGGGTCTGCAGGCCCTCACCCTCAACCGCCGTCCACTCCAGTCTGCTGCCATTGGCTACTTCTGGGGAATGGGGCTGTTTGGTTCAGGCATCAACTGGGTCTACGTCAGCATCGCGCAATTTGGCGGCATGCCGGGGCCGGTAAACGTTTTTCTCGTGGTTCTGCTTGCCGCCTACCTGTCGCTCTACACCGGTCTGTTTGCTGGCATTCTGTCGCGTCTGTGGCCGAAAACTAACTGGATTCGGGTAGCGATTGCCGCGCCGGTTATCTGGCAGATAACTGAATTCCTGCGCGGCTGGGTTCTGACCGGCTTCCCATGGTTGCAGTTTGGCTACAGCCAAATTGATGGCCCGCTTAAAGGGCTTGCACCGGTAATGGGCGTAGAAGCAATCAACTTCCTGTTGATGATAGTCAGCGGCCTGCTGGTGCTGGCGTTAGTCAGCCGTAACTGGCGTCCGCTGGTTGTGGCCGTGATCCTCTTCGCACTGCCCTTCCCGCTTCGCTATATCCAGTGGTATACGCTGGAACCTGAAAAAACCACGCAGGTATCGATGGTGCAAGGCGACATTCCACAGTCGCTGAAGTGGGATGAGGGCCAGCTACTTAACACGCTGAAGATTTACCTTGATGCTACCGAGCAAGAGATGGGTAAATCGCAGCTAATTATCTGGCCGGAGTCTGCAATCCCGGATCTGGAAATTAATCAGCAGCGTTTTCTGAGCATGATGGATGACCTGCTGAAATCCAAAAACAGCACGCTGATCACCGGCATTGTCGACGCTCGCCTCAACAAGCAGAACCGTTACGATACCTACAACACCATCATTACGCTGGGTAAAGACAGTCCGTACAGTTATGACTCGACCAATCGCTATAACAAAAATCACCTCGTCCCATTTGGTGAGTTTGTTCCGCTGGAATCGATTCTGCGCCCGTTAGCACCGTTCTTTGATCTTCCGATGTCGTCATTCAGCCGTGGGCCATATGTTCAGCCCCAGCTCCATGCGCATGGTTTCAAACTGACAGCGGCAATCTGCTACGAAATTATTCTTGGCGAACAGGTACGTGACAACTTCCGCCCGGATACTGACTATCTGTTGACCATCTCTAACGATGCCTGGTTCGGTAAGTCGATCGGTCCGTGGCAACATTTCCAGATGGCGCGTATGCGTTCTCTGGAGCTGGCACGCCCGCTGCTGCGTAGCACCAATAACGGTATTACCGCGGTGATTGGCCCGCAAGGTGAAATTCAGGCGATGATCCCGCAGTTTACCCGTCAGGTACTGACCACCAGCGTTACGCCAACCACGGGCTTAACCCCATATGCGCGAACCGGTAACTGGCCACTGTGGCTGCTTACCGCACTGTTTGGTTTCGGTGCAGTCGTGATGAGCCTGCGCCAACGCCGCCGTTAAATTCGCAGGCCGGATAAGGCGGTACGCCGCCGCCCGGCCATCATGCCTCCTCCGCCGGATGGCGCTGCGCTTATCCGGCTTACTCCTCTCCCATTCTGGCACGTCTATTGCTTTGTTATACAAGGCAAACGCTGTTTTGGCTGAATGTGCAACCTGGTCGCACCAAAGTTGAGCGAAGGTAGCACCTGAAAAGTGCAACAAGATATTTTTGCCCCCAAATGGTGCGGCGCACTTCGCAAAAATAAACAATAACACAGCAAATTCTTTACATTCATCCAAACTAAATGTTAACAAACATATACAAGACTGCACGTTTAAGTAGCAAACAATAACAACATCACAATGGGTATCAATGCGTCACCGGCGCAGACGATAAAGGAGTTGGATATGCAATTACGTAAGCTCGCCACAGCCATGCTGGTTATGGGAATGTCCGCTGGTCTGGCGCACGCAGAAGACGCAGCACCAGCGGCAGGCAGCACGCTGGATAAGATCGCTAAAAATGGCGTAATCGTCGTCGGACACCGCGAATCCTCGGTACCGTTTTCTTACTACGATAATCAGCAAAAAGTGGTCGGCTATTCACAGGATTACTCCAACGCAATTGTTGACGCTGTGAAGAAAAAGCTGAACAAGCCTGACCTGCAGGTGAAACTGATCCCAATTACCTCTCAGAACCGTATTCCGCTGTTGCAAAATGGCACCTTCGACTTTGAGTGTGGTTCCACCACCAACAACGTTGAGCGCCAGAAGCAAGCGGCTTTCTCTGACACTATTTTCGTTGTCGGCACCCGTCTGCTGGCGAAAAAAGGTGGCGATATCAAAGATTTTCCTGATCTGAAAGGGAAAGCGGTAGTCGTTACTTCCGGTACCACCTCAGAAGTGCTGCTGCACAAACTGAACGAAGAGCAAAAAATGGATATGCGCATCATCAGCGCGAAAGACCACGGTGACTCTTTCCGTACTCTGGAAAGTGGTCGCGCCGTTGCCTTTATGATGGATGACGCACTGCTGGCCGGCGAGCGCGCGAAAGCGAAGAAACCGGACAACTGGGAGATCGTTGGCAAGCCGCAATCTCAGGAAGCTTACGGCTGTATGCTGCGTAAAGACGATGCTGAATTCAAAAAGCTGATGGATGACACCATTGCCCAGGCTCAGACTTCAGGCGAGGCGGAAAAATGGTTTGATAAGTGGTTTAAAAACCCGATTCCACCGAAAAACCTGAACATGAATTTCGAACTGTCAGACGAAATGAAGGCTCTATTCAAGTCACCGAATGATAAAGCGCTTAACTAACTAAAATAAATGGGGCGAGTTCACCTTGCCCTCTCGATTGTTACTTGGCACGGACAGACTATAAGCCTGATGGTCGTTCCCCATCAGGCCTGAAAACCGCTAAACGCTGAATAACAATCTTCGAGGGTAGCGCTGCTACCCTTTTTTTTCTGGAGTAGATTTATGTCTATAGACTGGAACTGGGGTATTTTTTTACAACAGGCCCCGTTCGGCAACACCACCTATCTTGGCTGGCTCTGGAGCGGTTTCCAGGTCACTGTCGCATTATCCATCACCGCCTGGATTATCGCTTTCCTGGTGGGCTCGTTATTCGGCATCTTACGCACCGTTCCAAATCGTTTCCTTTCCGGGATCGGTACGCTGTATGTCGAGCTCTTTCGTAACGTACCGCTGATCGTTCAATTTTTTACCTGGTACCTGGTCGTGCCTGAGTTGCTGCCGGAAAATATTGGCATGTGGTTTAAGTCAGAGCTGGACCCTAACATCCAGTTCTTCCTTTCCTCCATGATTTGTCTGGGGCTGTTTACCGCCGCACGCGTCTGTGAGCAGGTTCGTGCCGCGATTCAATCACTGCCTCGCGGGCAGAAAAACGCCGCACTGGCGATGGGGCTAACGCTGCCACAGGCCTACCGCTATGTTTTGCTGCCAAACGCCTACCGCGTGATTGTGCCGCCAATGACCTCAGAGATGATGAACCTGGTGAAGAACTCAGCCATCGCCTCAACCATCGGTCTGGTTGATATGGCTGCACAGGCGGGAAAACTGCTGGATTACTCTGCCCACGCATGGGAATCATTTACGGCCATTACCCTGGCCTATGTACTGATTAACGCCTTTATTATGCTGGTGATGAATCTCGTCGAACGTAAAATCCGCCTGCCTGGCAATTTAGGAGGCAAATAATGTACGAATTTGACTGGAGTTCTATCGTCCCTTCCCTGCCATTTTTGTTGGATGGGCTGCTCATCACGCTGAAAATCACCGTTACAGCGGTTGTCATCGGTATCGTGTGGGGAACCCTCCTGGCAGTCATGCGACTGTCGAGCTTTGCGCCGATTTCCTGGTTTGCAAAGATCTACGTCAACGTATTCCGCTCCATCCCTCTGGTCATGGTGCTGCTGTGGTTCTACCTGATTGTGCCCGGTTTTCTGCAAAACGTGCTGGGGCTGTCACCGAAAACCGATATTCGCCTGATCTCAGCAATGGTCGCGTTTTCGATGTTCGAAGCGGCCTACTACTCGGAAATTATCCGTGCCGGGATCCAGAGTATCTCTCGCGGGCAGTCCAGCGCTGCGCTGGCGCTAGGGATGACGCACTGGCAATCAATGAAACTCATCATATTGCCACAGGCATTCCGCGCCATGGTTCCGCTGCTACTGACTCAGGGCATCGTACTGTTCCAGGATACCTCGCTGGTCTACGTATTGAGTCTGGCAGATTTCTTCCGCACCGCCTCCACTATTGGCGAGCGTGACGGTACACAGGTTGAAATGATCCTGTTCGCTGGCGCCGTTTATTTTGTATTCAGTCTGAGCGCATCGTTGTTGGTCAGCTATTTGAAGAAAAGGACAGTTTAATGATTACCCTGAAAAATGTTTCTAAATGGTATGGTCACTTTCAGGTGCTGACCGACTGCTCCACGGAAGTGAAAAAAGGAGAAGTGGTGGTGGTCTGTGGCCCGTCAGGCTCCGGTAAATCCACACTTATCAAGACGGTAAACGGCCTGGAACCAGTCCAGCAGGGCATCATCACGGTTGACGGCACCGTCGTAAATGACAAGAAAACCGATCTGGCCAAACTACGCTCCCGCGTCGGCATGGTGTTCCAGCACTTTGAGCTGTTCCCCCATTTGTCGATCATCGAGAATTTGACACTAGCCCAGGTCAAAGTGCTTAAACGCGATAAAGCGCCTGCGCGTGCAAAAGCGCAAAAGCTGCTTGAACGCGTTGGTCTGGCGGCGCATGCCGAGAAGTTTCCGGCACAACTCTCAGGGGGTCAGCAACAACGTGTCGCTATCGCCCGGGCGCTGTGTATGGACCCTATCGCCATGCTGTTTGACGAGCCGACGTCCGCACTGGACCCCGAAATGATCAACGAAGTACTGGACGTTATGGTAGAGCTGGCCAATGAAGGGATGACCATGATGGTAGTTACCCACGAAATGGGCTTTGCGCGGAAAGTAGCGAACCGGGTGATCTTTATGGATGAAGGGAAAATTGTTGAAGACTCACCGAAAGAAGAGTTCTTCGCCAATCCAAAATCAGACCGAGCCAAAGACTTCCTCGCGAAAATATTGCACTAATCATACTGGCGCGTACATTCAGGTGCGCGCCACCTCACGCTTTATACCTTCACTTCTCGAATCATGTACAGCCCAGCGTTAACCTTGTCACAAAGTCCCACTTACAAGGAGCAACAATGGCACTTCCCATTCTGTTTGATTGCGATCCAGGTCATGACGACGCTATCGCAATTGTTCTCGCCCTCGCCTCACCTGAGCTGGACGTTAAAGCGATAACCTCTTCTGCTGGTAACCAGACACCCGATAAAACGTTACGTAACGTGTTGCGCATGTTGACGCTGCTTAACCGTACCGATATTCCAGTGGCCGGCGGAGCGCTAAAACCATTGATGCGCGATCTGATTATCGCCGACAACGTGCACGGTGAAAGCGGTCTGGATGGCCCTGCGCTACCGGAGCCCGCTTTTGCTCCACAGGCCTGTACAGCCGTTGAGTTGATGGCAAAAACCCTACGCGAGAGCCATGAGCCGGTAACGATTGTCTCCACCGGGCCGCAAACGAACGTGGCGTTGCTGCTGAACAGCCATCCTGAACTGCACGCTAAGATCGCCCGTATCGTTATCATGGGTGGTGCAATGGGTCTCGGGAACTGGACGCCCGCGGCAGAGTTCAATATTTATGTTGATCCTGAAGCGGCCGAGATTGTGTTCCAGTCGGGAATTCCGGTAGTGATGGCGGGGCTTGATGTCACACATAAAGCACAAATTCATCGTGAAGATACTGAACGGTTCCGTGCGATTGGGAACCCCATTTCCACCATTGTCGCTGAGTTGCTGGACTTTTTCTTCGAATATCACAAAGACGAGAAATGGGGATTTGTCGGTGCACCGCTGCACGACCCATGCACCATTGCCTGGCTGCTGAAACCTGAGCTGTTTACTACCGTTGAGCGGTGGGTCGGGGTGGAAACGCAGGGTAAATATACCCAGGGAATGACCGTGGTGGACTACTACTTCCTGAGCGGCAATAAGCCAAATGCCAGTGTGATGGTGGACGTTGATCGCCAGGGGTTTGTCGATCTGCTGGCGGAGCGTCTGAAGTTTTACGCCTAATACACGCTGGATGGCGCTAATGCTTATCCGGCCTACAAAATCGTGCAGTTTGTAGGCCGGATAAGAGGCTTTGCGTCGCCATCCGGCAATAAGCGATTACGGTTCAAACGGCCGGCGCTGGAACTGATCGTGTCCACATTTCGGACACAGCGGCAGCACATCCGGGGTGTAAACCGCTAAATGGAAATGGCACTTCTCGCAGACCAGATTTCCCAGTCCCACCACCTCGCCACTGTGATAAACCCCATGATGGCTAAGGTCCTGAAATACCTCGCGCCATTCAAGCTGCGTTTTGTCGGTGATATCGGCCAACTCTTGCCAGATACTCTCCTTGATAACCCGCATAAAGACGCTGTCACTCTCTTCATCAAGGCTCTCTTCATAGCTAAGAGCGAACTCCTCCAGGTCACGCCTCACGGCCCGGGTAAGCTCTTCCACCTCGGTTCGGGTTAACTCCCCGGTTTGCATCACGCGCTGACGCGCCTGGTCCACCAGCGCATCAATATCGCGTTCGCCATTTCGCAGACGTTCGCTGAGTGACGTCACCAGTTCACGGTAATATTGAGCAACCTTGTTCATCGCTTCGCCTCCTGGGTCGTTAACTGTCTATAATAATAGACGTTATTTACGCTACGCTTTGCAAGACTGTCCACAGAGTGTGTAAATTCGTGCAAGAATTATCCTTGCGGGAATTCAACGCTGAATGCGCGAAAGGCTGTTTTGACGCGGGCGTTTGGGCTATGCTATGCGGATCTGAAACACCACATCTAGAGCTACGTTTGTAGCTGTATTGAAAACAGGACCACTGGCTGCCATGCAAGAGCAATACCGCCCGGAAGAGATAGAATCCAAAGTACAGCTTCACTGGGATGAGAAGCGCACATTTGAAGTTACCGAAGACGAGAGCAAAGAGAAGTATTACTGCCTGTCTATGCTTCCCTATCCTTCTGGTCGACTACACATGGGCCACGTGCGTAACTACACCATCGGTGACGTAATCGCCCGCTACCAGCGCATGCTGGGCAAAAACGTACTGCAGCCTATTGGCTGGGATGCGTTCGGTCTGCCTGCGGAAGGCGCTGCGGTTAAGAACAACACCGCGCCAGCACCGTGGACGTACGACAACATCGCATACATGAAAAACCAGCTCAAAATGCTGGGCTTTGGTTACGACTGGAGCCGCGAGCTGGCAACCTGTACCCCGGAATACTACCGTTGGGAACAGAAGTTCTTCACCGAACTGTACAAAAAAGGTCTGGTATACAAGAAAACCTCTGCGGTGAACTGGTGCCCTAACGACCAGACCGTACTGGCAAACGAACAGGTTATTGACGGCTGCTGCTGGCGCTGCGATACCAAAGTTGAGCGTAAAGAGATCCCACAGTGGTTCATCAAAATTACCGCTTACGCTGACGAACTGCTGCGTGATCTGGATAACCTGGATCACTGGCCTGACACCGTTAAAACAATGCAGCGTAACTGGATTGGCCGCTCTGAAGGTGTAGAAATCACCTTCAACGTGAACGGTTACGACAACACGCTGACCGTCTATACCACCCGTCCGGACACCTTTATGGGTGCAACCTACCTGGCTGTTGCGGCAGGTCACCCGCTGGCGCAAAAAGCGGCGGCAAATAACCCGGAGCTGGCGGCATTTATCGATGAATGTCGCAACACCAAGGTTGCTGAAGCTGAAATGGCGACCATGGAGAAGAAAGGTGTCGATACCGGCTTTAAAGCCATTCACCCGCTGACGGGCGAAGAGATCCCGGTTTGGGCAGCAAACTTTGTCCTGATGGAATACGGTACGGGCGCTGTGATGGCCGTTCCGGGTCACGATCAGCGCGATTATGAGTTTGCGACCAAGTATGGCCTGGCCATCAAGCCGGTAATTCTGACCGCTGAAGGCGCAGAGCCGGATCTGTCTGAACAGGCGCTGACCGAAAAAGGCGTGTTGTTTAACTCTGGCGAGTTTGACGGCCTGGCCTTCGAAGACGCGTTCAACGCCATTGCTGACAAGCTGGTAGCGAAAGGCGTGGGTGAACGTAAAGTTAACTACCGTCTGCGCGACTGGGGTGTTTCCCGTCAGCGTTACTGGGGTGCGCCAATTCCGATGGTCACGCTGGAAGACGGCACCGTACTGCCGACACCAGAAGATCAACTGCCGGTGATTCTGCCAGAAGATGTCGTCATGGACGGTATTACCAGCCCGATCAAAGCCGATCCGGAGTGGGCGAAAACCACCGTTAACGGTATGCCTGCCCTGCGTGAAACCGACACCTTTGATACTTTTATGGAGTCTTCCTGGTACTACGCGCGTTATACCTGCCCGCAGTACAACGAAGGGATGCTGGATCCGGAAGCGGCAAACTACTGGCTGCCGGTTGATATCTACATTGGTGGTATTGAACACGCCATCATGCACCTGCTCTACTTCCGCTTCTTCCACAAACTGATGCGCGACGCGGGCATGGTGAACTCTGACGAACCGGCTAAACAGCTGCTGTGCCAGGGTATGGTGCTGGCAGATGCGTTCTACTACGTTGGCGCAAACGGCGAGCGTAACTGGGTTTCTCCGGTTGATGCGATCGTTGAGCGCGACGAAAAAGGTCGTATCGTTAAGGCCCTGGACGCACAAGGTCATGAACTGGTGTATACCGGCATGAGCAAAATGTCCAAATCGAAAAATAACGGTATCGACCCGCAGGTAATGGTTGAACGTTACGGTGCGGATACCGTACGTCTGTTCATGATGTTTGCCTCTCCGGCTGATATGACACTGGAATGGCAAGAATCCGGCGTAGAAGGGGCAAACCGCTTCCTGAAACGTGTCTGGAAACTGGTTTACGAGCACACCACCAAAGGTGATGTGGCTGCATTGAACGTTGATGCATTGAGCGAAGACCAAAAAACGCTGCGTCGTGACGTGCACAAAACCATCGCTAAAGTGACTGATGATATCGGTCGCCGTCAGACCTTTAACACCGCGATTGCGGCGATTATGGAACTGATGAACAAGCTGGCAAAAGCACCGCAGGAAGACGAGCAGGACAGAGCCCTGATGCAGGAAGCACTGTTGGCCGTTGTGCGTATGCTTAACCCGTTCACCCCACACGTTTGCTTCACCTTGTGGCAAGCGCTGAAAGGCGAAGGTGATATCGACAATGCACCGTGGCCTGTTGCTGACGAAAGCGCAATGGTCGAAGACTCTACGCTGGTCGTGGTTCAGGTCAACGGCAAAGTCCGTGGTAAAATTACCGTCCCGGTAAACGCCACTGAAGAGCAGGTTCGTGAACGTGCTGGCCAGGAGCATCTGGTCGCAAAATATCTTGATGGCGTTACCATACGTAAAGTGATTTATGTACCGGGTAAACTCCTCAATCTGGTCGTTGGCTAAGCGCGGGAGGAAGCGTGCGACATCTGACAACATTGTTGTTATCCCTGGTGGTGCTTGTCACCGCCGGGTGTGGCTGGCATCTGCGTAGTACTACGCAGGTTCCCCCCACGATGAAAACCATGATTCTGGTCACGGGCGATCCGAACGGCCCGTTAAGCCGTGCGGTGCGTAATCAGCTGCGTTTGAATGGCGTTACACTGCTGGAAGACAGCTCAACGCGCAAAGACGTTCCGTCCTTACGCCTTGGTGCAGTCAGCATTTCGCAGGATACCGCGTCCGTGTTCCAGAACGGTCAAACCGCTGAATACCAGATGGTGATGTCCGTTAGTGCTTCAGTCCTGATCCCGGGCCATGATATTTACCCGATCAGCGCTAAAGTCTATCGTTCATTCTTCGACAACCCGCAAGCGGCACTGGCGAAGGATAACGAGCAGGAGATGATCGTTAAAGAGATGTACGACAAGGCGGCCGAGCAGTTGATTCGTAAACTGCCAAGCGTACATATTGCTGATGTTCAGTCATCCAGTGATGACGTCGAGCCTGCAGTGAAAACTGCAGCGCCAGCGTCCTCCTCTCCGGCGCGTGTTTCCACCACGCTGGGTAACTGATGCTCAAGTTGTACCCTGAACAACTCCGCGCACAGCTCAATGAAGGGCTGCGCGCGGCGTATTTATTACTGGGCAATGACCCCCTGTTGTTGCAGGAGAGCCAGGACATCGTCCGTATGGCTGCCGCCGCGCAAGGGTTCGAAGAACACCATACGTTCACCCTCGATACCAGCACCGACTGGGGCGCAATCTTTTCCCTTTGCCAGGCGATGAGCCTGTTTGCCAGCCGTCAAACGTTACTCCTGCAGCTGCCAGAAAATGGCCCCAATGCCGCCATTAACGAACAACTTGCTTCGCTCGTCACGCTGCTACATGACGATCTGCTGCTTATTGTTCGTGGTAACAAGCTGACCAAAGCCCAGGAAAACGCCGCATGGTATTCCGGACTGGCGAATAACGCGGTGCTGGTCAGTTGCCAGACACCTGAACAGGCACAGCTTCCGCGTTGGGTAGCCGCTAGGGCGAAGCACCATAATCTGCAGCTGGATGACGCCGCCAACCAGCTCTTATGCTATTGCTACGAAGGCAATCTGTTAGCGTTAGCGCAGGCGCTGGAGCGGTTGTCGCTACTTTGGCCTGACGGTAAATTAACGCTGCCTCGCGTGGAGCAAGCCGTTAACGATGCCGCGCACTTTACTCCCTTCCACTGGGTGGATGCGCTGCTGATGGGCAAAAGCAAGCGCGCGCTGCATATTCTGCAACAGCTTCGTCTTGAAGGCAGTGAACCCGTTATTTTGTTACGTACTCTGCAGCGGGAATTATTACTGCTGGTGAACCTGAAACGGCAGTCGGCCCATACCCCATTACGGGCATTGTTTGACAAACATCGGGTATGGCAAAATCGCCGTGGCATGATGGGAGATGCGTTAAACCGACTGACCCCCACGCAGTTACGTCAGGCGGTCACGCTGTTAACACGTACGGAAATTACGCTTAAACAAGACTATGGTCAGTCAGTGTGGGCGGAGCTTGAGGGACTTTCCCTGTTGCTTTGCCATAAATCACTGGCAGATGTTTTTATTGATGGTTGATATGAAATCATTGCAGGCTCTGTTCGGTGGCACCTTTGATCCGGTGCATTATGGTCATCTGAAACCCGTTGAAATTCTGGCTAATCTGATTGGCCTGTCTCGGGTTATTGTCATGCCCAATAACGTGCCACCACATCGTGCGCAACCGGAAGCCTCCAGCGCCCAGCGTAAACATATGCTTGAACTGGCCATTGCCGACAAGCCTTTGTTTTCACTGGATGAGCGCGAGCTAAAACGCGATACCGCCTCGTACACCGCACAAACACTGCAAGAGTGGCGCGTGGAACAAGGCCCGGATGCACCGCTGGCATTCATTATTGGTCAGGATTCACTGCTGACCTTTCCTTCCTGGCATGATTACGACACGATTCTGGATAACACACATCTTATCGTGTGTCGACGACCGGGTTATCCCCTTGAGATGGCACAGGAACAGCACCAGCAATGGCTGGAGCGCCATCTGACCCATACGGCAGATGATCTGCATAACCTGCCGGCAGGTAAGATTTACCTTGCTGAAACGCCCTGGTTCAATATCTCCGCTACACTTATCCGCGAACGCCTGGAAAAAGGCGAGCCGTGCGACGACTTACTGCCACGCGCCGTGCTCGACTATATCAACCAGCAGGGTTTGTACCGCTAAGCGTGTTGGTTAATGCCGCCAGCAGGTGGTCATTTTCTTCCTGACTGCGAACAGCAACCCGGTAGTAACGCGCGTCCAACCCAGGGTAATTGGCACAACTGCGGATCAAAACATGTTGTTCCAGCAGTGATTTTTGCAAATCGATATCCGGTCGATCGCAGCGTAACAACCGATAGTTAGCCCGACCGGGATAGACAGTCAGGCCGGGCAGCGTTTGCAATTGTTGATCAAATCGCTGTCCTTCCTGTGCCAGCCATTGCCACGTCGCCCGCTGGTAGGCGCTATCGCTTAGAATCATCTCTCCCGCCAGCGCGGCAAATGCGTTAATTGACCACGGCATTTGTCGGCTGCGCATCCGTGCCACGGCCTGTTCGTCGCTATTGACCAGATAACCCAATCGCAACCCCGGTATCGCATAGAACTTGGTCAGCGAGCGAAGAACCCAAATGTGCGGATTCTCTTGTAGCCGCGGAATAAAACCTTCCTCCCCGGCAATAAAATCGATAAAGGCTTCATCCAGAATCAAGGTGATCCCCAATTCAGCGCAGCGCGTTGCTATCGCAGCAAGCAGACGATCATCGGGCAATAGCCCTGTCGGGTTGTTGGGCGTACAAAGAAAGAGGCAGTCCAGCTGCGGCGTTAACGCATCAAGGATCGTGGCGGTGAGCTGCCAGCCATCCTCCTCGCGCAGCGCAAACTCATGGATCGCACATTCGCCCCATTCCAGCGCCCGGCGGTATTCAGCAAATCCGGGGGCAACAATCATCGCATGGCGCGGCTTGAGCCCATTAACCAGGGTGAAGATAGATTCTGTTTCGCCATTCCCCGCGAGGAGCCACGAAACAGGTACCTGATGATGCTGCGCCAGCGCCGCATGCAACTGGGTGTAGTCAACGTCCGGGTAGCGTTCAGCCCTGTCCAGATTGTCGATAAGCGCGCATTTTAAGGTTGCGGGCATACCCAGCGGGTTAATATTCGCGCTAAAATCCAGCAATTGCTCAGGCGGGATGCCCAACAATGCGGCGGCTTCTCGGGTATTACCGCCGTGCGCGCTCTTCAATAAAGACATCGTGCCGCTCCAGTCAAAAGAGGGTATTTTATTGAAAAAATCTCTGCGCAATCAGGGCAAGCATCATATTTTGTGCGAATAGCCCCAAGAGGAAAAAATGAGACTCTGGTTAGTACGTCACGGAGAAACCGAAGCCAATGTCGCTGGGTTATACAGCGGTCATGCCCCCACACCGCTAACGGAACGGGGGATTGCTCAGGCGCAATCACTGAGTGGGCTGCTACGCAATGTCCCTTTCAACAACGTTCTGTGCAGCGAACTCGAACGCGCCCGCCATACAACCCAACTGATTCTGGCGGAACGCGAGGTTCCTGTGCGTGTCATGCCTGAACTAAATGAGATGTTCTTTGGCGACTGGGAAATGCGCCATCATCGCGATCTTGCACGTGAAGACGCTGAAAATTATGCCGTATGGTGTAATGACTGGCAGAACGCAACCCCAACCAATGGCGAAGGATTCCAGGCATTTTCACAGCGTGTTGAACGTTTCATTGCGCAGCTTGCTGATTACAAAGACAGTCAAAATCTGTTGGTGGTGAGTCATCAGGGCGTGCTGAGCGTGCTGGTGGCCCGGCTGCTGTCCATGCCCGCGGCCGCCATGTGGCACTTTCGCATCGAACAGGGTTGCTGGAGTGCAATTGATTTTTGTGACGACTTTGCGGTTCTGAAAGTTCTCAATAGTCGCGCCGTGTGGCACGAGGGTGAGTGAATGCACTGTTTTTTCTGCCGATGGGCCTCTCTCCCATTGACACCCTATGACAGGCTGCTATTCTCCGCAACCTGACTTTTCCCGCCTTTCAGAGCTTTGCAGAAATTGTTTTACAAAAATGGCGATGCATTCTGTTGCGTGGGGTGGGATGATAGCGCACCGCAAAAGCGCTTTCGGAGACATTTGTCCCGATATCGCCTCTGGTTCAGGTATACTAACAGACGTTTTTAACTCTTTTTCACCCAGGGGGAACACTTGCAGGGTAAAGCACTCCAGGATTTTGTAATCGACAAAATTGATGACCTGAAAGGTCAAGACATCATCGCCTTAGATGTTCAGGGCAAATCCAGTATCACCGATTGCATGATTATCTGCACTGGCACGTCCAGCCGCCATGTCATGTCTATCGCCGATCACGTTGTTCAGGAATCTCGCACCGCCGGTCTGCTGCCGCTTGGCGTAGAAGGCGAAAACGTAGCTGACTGGATCGTTGTCGATCTTGGCGATGTGATTGTCCACGTTATGCAGGAAGAGAGCCGTCGCCTGTATGAACTGGAAAAACTCTGGAGTTAATACGTGAAGCTGCAACTTGTCGCCGTGGGTACGAAGATGCCTGACTGGGTGCAAACCGGTTTTACGGAGTACCTGCGCCGGTTTCCAAAAGACATGCCCTTTGAGCTGATTGAAATCCCGGCAGGAAAACGCGGCAAGAACGCGGACATTAAACGCATTCTCGACAAAGAGGGTGAACAGATGCTGGCCGCCGCAGGCAAAAACCGCATCGTCACCCTTGATATCCCAGGCAAACCCTGGGACACGCCACAACTGGCGACCGAGCTGGAACGCTGGAAACTGGATGGTCGTGACGTCAGTCTGTTGATTGGCGGACCGGAAGGGCTGTCCCCCGCCTGTAAAGCGGCTGCGGAGCAAAGCTGGTCACTCTCTGCATTAACCCTTCCCCACCCTCTTGTTCGGGTGCTGGTCGCAGAGAGTCTGTACAGGGCGTGGAGCATTACCACCAACCATCCTTATCACCGTGAGTGATCATTGATTCTTGAGTAGATTAAGCAGCGGATGAAACTACAGAATTCTTTTCGCGACTATACGGCTGAGTCCGCGCTGTTTGTGCGCCGGGCGCTGGTCGCTTTTTTGGGGATTTTGCTGCTCACTGGCGTGCTGATCGCCAATCTTTATAATCTGCAAATCGTTCGCTTTACTGATTATCAGACCCGTTCGAACGAGAACCGCATCAAACTGGTGCCTATCGCCCCCAGCCGCGGCATCATTTATGACCGCAACGGAATTCCCCTCGCCCTTAACCGTACTATTTATCAGATAGAGATGATGCCGGAGAAGGTCGACAATATTCAGGATACCCTCGACGCGCTACGCAACGTCGTGGATCTGACCGATGACGACATCGCAGCCTTTAAAAAAGAGCGAGCCCGCTCGCACCGCTTCACCTCGATCCCGGTAAAAACCAACCTGACTGAAGTTCAGGTCGCACGCTTCGCCGTGAATCAGTACCGTTTCCCCGGCGTCGAGGTCAAAGGCTATAAACGCCGCTATTATCCATACGGTTCTGCACTGACCCACGTGATTGGTTACGTATCGAAGATCAACGATAAAGACGTTGAACGTCTGGATAAAGATGGCAAGCTGGCCAACTACGCAGCCACACATGACATCGGCAAGCTGGGTATCGAGCGCTATTACGAAGACGTACTTCATGGTCAAACCGGTTATGAAGAGGTTGAAGTCAATAACCGTGGCCGCGTCATTCGACAGCTCAAAGAAGTCGCCCCGCAGGCCGGGCACGATATCTATCTGACGCTTGATTTAAAACTCCAGCAATACATTGAAACGTTGCTGGCGGGTAGCCGTGCCGCCGTCGTGGTCACAGACCCGCGTACTGGCGGTGTTCTGGCTCTGGTCTCTATGCCGAGCTACGATCCGAACCTGTTCGTGGACGGCATCTCCAGCAAAGATTATTCCGGGTTACTCAATGACCCCAATACCCCACTGGTCAACCGCGCCACGCAAGGTGTTTACCCTCCGGCGTCCACGGTTAAACCTTATGTTGCGGTCTCTGCGTTAAGCGCAGGCGTGATTACTCGCAATACCGGGCTATTCGATCCCGGTTGGTGGCAATTACCCGGTTCAGAGAAACGTTACCGTGACTGGAAAAAATGGGGACACGGTCATCTGAACATCACCCGTTCTCTGGAAGAGTCCGCTGATACGTTTTTCTATCAAATCGCCTATGATATGGGGATTGACCGTCTTTCTGAGTGGATGAGCAAGTTTGGTTACGGTCATTATACGGGCATCGATCTCGCTGAAGAGCGCGCCGGAAACATGCCAACCCGCGAGTGGAAGCAAAAACGGTTTAAAAAGCCCTGGTACCAGGGTGATACAATCCCTGTCGGTATCGGTCAGGGCTACTGGACAGCAACACCTATCCAGATGAGTAAAGCGCTAATGATCCTCATCAACGACGGCATGGTGAAAGTTCCGCATCTGCTGATGAGCACAGCGGAAAACGGCAAGCAAGTGCCGTGGATACAGCCACATGAGCCTCCTGTCGGTGACATTCATTCTGGCTACTGGGAAATCGCCAAAGACGGTATGTACGGTGTAGCGAATCGCCCTAATGGGACTGCGCACAAGTATTTTGCTGGCGCACCCTACAAAATTGCGGCGAAATCCGGTACCGCGCAGGTATTTGGCCTGAAAGCCAATGAAACCTATAACGCACATAAGATCGCCGAACGTTTACGCGACCACAAACTGATGACTGCATTCGCGCCCTATGACAAACCCGAGGTCGCTGTCGCGATGATCCTCGAAAACGGTGGGGCCGGTCCGGCGGTAGGTACACTCATGCGCCAGATCCTTGACCACATTATGTTGGGCGACAACAACACCAATCTGCCTGCTGAAAACCCGGCGGTTGCAGCAGGTGAGGACCAATAATCGTGACGGATAATCCGAACAAAAAGACATTCTGGGACAAAATTCATATCGATCCCACAATGTTGCTTATCTTGCTGGCTCTGCTGGTATACAGCTCGCTGGTCATCTGGAGCGCCAGCGGCCAGGATATTGGCATGATGGAACGTAAGGTCGGCCAGATCGCTATGGGGCTGGTCATCATGGTCGTGATGGCGCAAATTCCCCCCAGGGTCTATGAAGGTTGGGCACCGTACCTCTATATCTTCTGTATCATCCTGTTGGTGGCTGTCGATGCCTTCGGCGCCATTTCTAAAGGCGCACAACGTTGGTTGGATTTGGGCATCGTGCGTTTTCAGCCCTCGGAAATTGCCAAGATAGCCGTCCCGTTGATGGTGGCGCGCTTTATCAACCGCGATGTCTGCCCACCCTCGCTGAAGAATACGGCGATCGCGCTGGTGCTCATTTTTATGCCCACGCTGCTGGTTGCCGCGCAGCCTGACCTTGGAACCTCAATCCTGGTTGCACTTTCCGGCCTGTTTGTCCTGTTCCTCTCCGGGTTGAGCTGGCGTCTGATCGGCGTTGCTGTGGTTCTGGTGGCCGCATTTATTCCAATACTGTGGTTCTTCCTGATGCATGATTACCAGCGACAACGCGTGATGATGCTTCTCGACCCGGAAACCGATCCGCTGGGCGCGGGCTATCACATTATTCAGTCTAAAATTGCTATTGGTTCAGGTGGGCTACGCGGCAAAGGCTGGTTGCATGGTACGCAGTCGCAGTTGGAGTTTTTGCCCGAACGTCATACTGACTTTATCTTTGCAGTACTGGCGGAAGAGCTGGGTCTGGTTGGGATTTTAATCCTGCTTGCCCTGTACATTTTGCTGATAATGCGCGGATTGTGGATTGCCGCCCACGCGCAAACAACCTTTGGTCGCGTCATGGCCGGTGGTTTAATGTTGATATTATTCGTTTATGTCTTCGTAAATATTGGTATGGTGAGCGGTATTCTGCCTGTAGTTGGGGTTCCACTCCCACTGGTCAGTTACGGAGGCTCTGCACTGATCGTGCTGATGGCCGGGTTCGGGATTGTCATGTCGATCCACACCCATAGAAAAATGTTGTCGAAAAGCGTGTAAGGGGTACGCAATGCGTAAGCAGTGGATTGGAATCTGCATCGCAGCAGGAATGCTCGCGGCGTGTTCAAGTGATGATGGTCAGCAACAGGCTGCCGTCGCGCCGCAGCCTGCGGTGTGTAATGGTCCGATTGTTGAAATCAGCGGAGCCGATCCGCGCTTTGAACCCCTGAACCCGACGGCGAATCAGGACTATCAGCGTGACGGTAAGAGCTACAAGATAGTCCAGGACCCCTCCCGCTTTAGCCAGGCTGGACTGGCCGCCATTTACGATGCGGAGCCGGGAAGCAATTTAACCGCCTCTGGTGAAGCGTTCGACCCGATGCAGCTGACCGCTGCGCACCCAACGCTGCCAATTCCAAGCTATGCCAGAATTACTAACCTGGCAAATGGTCGAATGATCGTCGTCCGCATTAACGATCGTGGCCCCTATGGCAACGATCGCGTCGTTTCGCTGTCGCGAGCAGCAGCCGATCGTCTGAATACCTCTAACAACACGAAAGTGCGTATTGATCCTATCATTGTCGCACAGGATGGCTCTCTGTCCGGCCCAGGTATGGCCTGTACGACAGTGGCCAAACAAACCTATGCCCTGCCCTCACGCCCTGACTTAAGCGGCGGCGGCAGTATGCCTGCTACACCGGATGCGGGTCAGCCGCAAGGTGATATCCGCCCGATCAGCAATTCCACGCTGAAAAGCGATGACCCTACCGGAGCACCAGTAAACAGCGGTGGTTTCCTCGGCGCACCGACCACGCTCGCTTCCGGCGTGCTTGAAGGTAGCGAACCGACGCCAGCGCCACAGCCGGCCGCCCCTGTGACTGCGCCAGCCACAACACCGACTGTCGCAGCAGCACCAGCCGCCGCCGTTGCCACTCCGGCAGCTGCAGCCAACGGTCGTTATGTCGTTCAGGTTGGTGCGGTAAGCGAGCAGGCGCGTGCACAGCAGTATCAAAAGCGTTTAAGTCAGCAGTTTGGCGTTCCGGGCCGGGTTGTGCAAAACGGTGCCGTTTGGCGTATTCAGATGGGGCCATTCGCCAGCAAGGCTGAAGCCTCCACACTGCAACAGCGTCTTCAATCCGAGGCGCAATTACAGTCCTTCATCACCGGCGTGTAATAACGTAAATCAGGCATCTGAGTTGTCAATTTCTGTAAACGACATTAACAAAGTCACGCGGAAAGTCAGATGCCTGTGAGTTATGCATTTGCTATAGTAGGGCACTTTTTTTAATTTCACCACGGACGTCGTAGTTCAGACCATGAAGACCACTTTTTCCGCTCGTTTCGTGCAGCGCATGGCGCTCACCGCGGCTCTCTGCGCAGCCTCTCTTTCTGCTGCCCATGCAGATGACCTGAATATTAAAACCATGATCCCGGGTGTTCCGCAGATCGATGCGGAGTCGTATATCCTGATTGACTACAATTCAGGCAAAGTTCTGGCAGAACAGAATGCGGACTCTCGCCGCGATCCCGCCAGCCTGACCAAAATGATGACCAGCTACGTCATCGGACAGGCAATGAAAGCCGGGAAATTCAAAGAAACCGATTTGGTCACCGTCGGCAACGACGCCTGGGCTACGGGCAACCCTGTCTTTAAAGGTTCCTCCCTGATGTTCCTCAAGCCGGGCATGCAGGTTCCAGTATCGCAGCTAATCCGTGGTATCAACCTGCAATCCGGTAACGATGCTTGCGTGGCAATGGCAGACTTTTCTGCTGGTAGTCAGGACGCTTTCGTCGGCCTGATGAACAGCTATGTTAATGCGCTGGGGCTGAAAAACACCCACTTCCAGACCGTACATGGCCTGGATGCAGAGGGCCAGTACAGCTCAGCTCGCGATATGGCGCTGATTGGTCAGGCCCTGATCCGCGATGTACCTAACGAGTACTCTATCTATAAAGAAAAAGAGTTCACCTTTAACGGCATCCGCCAGCTCAACCGTAACGGTCTGCTGTGGGATAACAGCCTGAATGTTGACGGTATCAAAACCGGCCATACTGACAAAGCGGGTTATAACCTTGTTGCCTCTGCGACAGAAGGTCAGATGCGTCTGATCTCCGCCGTGATGGGTGGTCGCACTTATAAAGGTCGTGAAACTGAAAGTAAAAAGCTGCTGACCTGGGGTTTCCGTTTCTTTGAAACCGTGAACCCATTGAAAGTCGGCAAAGAGTTTGCCTCAGAGCCCGCCTGGTTTGGTAATACCGATCGTGCGTCGTTAGGTGTCGATAAAGATGTCTACCTGACGATTCCACGCGGCCGCATGAAAGACCTGAAAGCCAGCTATGTTCTGAACACCACGGAACTGCATGCCCCGCTGCAGAAAAACCAGGTTGTCGGCACCATCAACTTCCAGCTTGATGGCAAAACCATTGAGCAGCGTCCACTGGTGGTTCTGCAGGAAATCCCGGAAGGCAACTTCTTTGGTAAAATCATTGATTACATTAAATTAATGTTCCATCACTGGTTTGGCTAAAAATCGAACACTTGAAAGTGTGATTTACGTCCCCATATACTAAGTATCCAGATAACTCCCACGCTCTGTGGGAGTTATTATTTTTTGATGTAACGCCGGAGCTGACATGAAAACCAAACTAAACGAACTGCTTGAATTCCCTACTCCATTTACTTACAAAGTAATGGGGCAGGCGTTGCCTGAGCTGGTTGATCAGGTGGTTGAAGTGGTACAGCGCCATGCGCCAGGTGATTACTCCCCAACGGTAAAACCGAGCAGCAAAGGCAACTACCACTCGGTCTCAATCACTATTAATGCGACACACATTGAGCAGGTTGAAACGCTGTACGAAGAATTAGGTAATATCGATATCGTACGTATGGTGCTGTAAAAACCTGTCGGTTACCCGCTGCATCCCCGCTCGGGTAACCCCACCCTCCTGTGGTATACTTTTCCCCTCTTTAACATTCTCTACTCTGTGTGAGTATCTACGGAGATGCCGTTTTGTATCAGGATAAAATTCTGGTCCGCCAGCTTGGTCTTCAGCCCTACGAGCCAGTCTCTCTGGCCATGCACGAATTCACCGATACCCGTGATGAAAACAGTCATGATGAAATCTGGCTGGTAGAGCATTATCCTGTCTTTACCCAGGGTCAGGCCGGTAAAGCAGAGCACGTACTGATGCCCGGTGATATTCCCGTTATCCAGAGCGATCGGGGCGGCCAGGTGACATACCACGGACCGGGTCAGCAGGTTATGTATGTTCTGTTGAACCTCAAACGCCGCAAACTGGGCGTACGTGAACTGGTAACACTACTGGAACAAACCGTGGTGAATACGCTTGCGGAGATAGGTATTGACGCCCATCCGCGTGCTGATGCGCCGGGGGTCTATGTCGGCGAAAAGAAAATCTGCTCGTTAGGGTTACGTATCCGTAGAGGCTGCTCGTTTCACGGCTTAGCGCTCAACGTAGATATGGATCTATCACCTTTCCTGCGCATCAACCCCTGTGGCTATGCGGGAATGGAAATGGCAAAAGTCTCGCTGTGGGACAGTACGGCAACAACCGAGAGCGTGCGCCCTCGTCTGCTGGCTAATATTTTAGCGCTGTTGGGCAATCCCCCCCACGAGTACATTGCAGACTGAAAAAACAGGTTATAGTTTGCCGCAGCATATGTTGTGGCAAATGGCACAAAACAACAACTATTTTACATTTTGCCAGCCTGTCAGGCTGCTTTCTGGCCCGTTTCAATGATATACTGCGTATCACTAATTCAAAAATAGTTGATAAATGCAACATTCCCTTGAATTGAAACGCTTTCCTTCGTAATTCGCAACTGGAACACGCAAGCTATGAGTAAACCCATTGTGATGGAACGCGGTGTTAAATACCGCGATGCCGATAAGATGGCTCTTATCCCGGTAAAAAATGTTGCAACAGAGCGCGAAGCCCTGCTGCGTAAACCGGAATGGATGAAAATAAAACTGCCAGCGGACTCCACTCGCATCCAGGGTATCAAAGCAGCGATGCGCAAAAATGGCCTGCACTCTGTCTGCGAAGAAGCGTCCTGCCCTAACCTGGCAGAATGTTTCAACCACGGGACCGCGACCTTTATGATCCTCGGCGCAATCTGTACTCGCCGCTGCCCATTCTGTGACGTTGCCCATGGTCGCCCGGTTGCCCCTGATGCTAACGAACCGTTAAAGCTGGCTCAGACGATTGCGGACATGGCGCTGCGCTATGTGGTCATTACCTCCGTTGACCGCGACGATCTGCGCGACGGTGGCGCTCAGCATTTCGCTGATTGTATCACTGCAATCCGCGAGAAAAGCCCGTCGATTAAAATCGAAACGCTGGTACCTGACTTCCGTGGTCGTATGGATCGTGCGCTGGATATCCTCACGGCCACCCCGCCAGACGTGTTTAACCATAACCTAGAGAACGTTCCGCGTATTTACCGCAACGTACGCCCTGGGGCTGATTACAACTGGTCACTGAAGCTTCTGGAACGTTTTAAGGAAGCGCACCCTGAGATCCCAACCAAATCCGGCCTGATGGTAGGTCTGGGTGAAACCAATGCTGAAATCATTGAGGTTATGCGCGATCTGCGCAGTCACGGCGTGACAATGCTGACGCTGGGCCAGTATTTACAACCCAGTCGTCACCACCTGCCGGTTCAGCGCTATGTAAGCCCGGACGAGTTTGATGAGATGAAGGCGGAAGCCATGGCAATGGGCTTTACCCATGCAGCCTGCGGCCCATTTGTTCGTTCTTCTTACCATGCGGACATGCAGGCGAAAGGGCTGGAAGTGAAGTGATCGTGTAATACTCACTTACATTTCAGCAATAAAAAAACCGGCAATTGCCGGTTTTTTTTCATGCAGAGTATGCAGTATGAGCATCGTGCTCCTGACATTACTCTTTATGGGAAAGCTTCTCAGTCTGAACGCTACCGTCAGCATCTTTCTTAGCATCGGCATTATCATCGTTCATCGCTTTCTTGAAGCCTTTAATTGCCGTTCCCAGGTCTCCACCCAGTGTACGTAACTTCTTGGTACCAAACAGCAGAACGACCAGTGCGGCAACCACCAGCAGTTTGGTAATACTAATCTCACCCATAGATACCTTCTTAACTTAAACCAGGCTGCATAAAGCGCCATATTAACCTGAGAATATTAACGGCCTTTCGACGCGCGCACACAATAGCAATCTGTAACAAGGTGAATCAAGCCTTGTTTAAAAAAACGTCATAATAATTGCGGTGGCGCAAAGCGGCGGTTCCGTAACACAGGAAGTTGCGCCCTGACCTGCCTCACCCGCTCAGCAGAAACCTCCGTCATTATCAGCGCGGGCGTTTCCGCCGCAGCGGCAATCGTCACGCCAAACGGATCGATAACCCGGCTTTGACCGATATTCTTGTTACCACACTCCCCCGCGGCAATCACATAACAGGTTGCATCCAGGGCTCTTGCCGCCAGCAGCGTTGTCCAATGATGCTCTTTCAGCGAACCACGAACCCAGGCAGCCGGTAAGACCAGGATTTCAGCCCCCTGTAACGCGAGCGCCAATGCCAGCTCAGGAAAGCGCAGGTCATAGCAGGTCATTAACCCTACCTTTAATCCGTCTACGTCCAGCAATGGCGCTACAGCCTCACCTGCATCGACATTCCGCGACTCCTGAATCGAAAAGGCGTCATAGAGATGTAATTTTGCGTAATGGGCAACAACCCGGCCTCCCCGTAGCGCAACCAGCATGTTCAACGCCCGTCCAGGTACAGAGGGAACATGAATCGTCAGAATCGTCGTCATCTCGTTTTTCGCGCTCTCTTGCTGTAGCCGCGTCAGAAAACCGCCCTCCAGTAGCTGAGCCGACTTCACCGACAGGTCGGGGTCGAGATCGTCACGGGCCAACAGCGCTTCCGGCAGCACCAACAGAGATGATCCTTCTCCTGCGGCCTGTGACATCAACTGGACACACGTTTCCGCATTTTTCTCCCACGAGGGACCCACGGCAAATTGCCCTGCTGCAACAAACATATTCCCTCCAGAAAAATGGGTTAAGCTCGCCAACAACAATTATTCAGCGTTACACTCACGCTATATACAATCAAATAGCAGGATTACGCAGTGTTACAACTCCTTTTAGCAGTTTTTATCGGTGGCGGTACAGGAAGCGTAGCAAGATGGATGTTAAGCATGCGGTTCAATCCGCTGCATCAGGCCATCCCATTCGGTACGCTGGCAGCAAATCTGATTGGCGCGTTTATTATCGGTATGGGGCTGGCGTGGTTTAACCGCATGACAAACATTGATCCAATGTGGAAAGTGCTCATCACCACCGGTTTCTGCGGCGGACTGACGACGTTTTCAACCTTTTCGGCAGAAGTGGTGTTTTTACTACAGGAAGGACGTTTTGGTTGGGCAATGGTGAATGTGCTGGTTAACCTGTTAGGGTCATTTGCGATGACGGCTCTGGCATTCTGGCTGGTTTCGGCCTCTCCTGCACACTAAACGAAAAAAAACCCGCAATTAAGCGGGTTTTGAATTCTTGCTGTCGTATGCTTACAGAGCGATTACGTTTGCAGCAGAAGGGCCTTTGGCACCGTTAGTGATTTCGAACTCTACGCGCTGACCTTCAGCCAGAGTTTTAAAACCATTGGTCTGGATTGCAGAGAAGTGTACGAACACGTCTTTGCTGCCATCTTCCGGAGTAATGAAACCGAATCCTTTGGACTCATTAAACCACTTAACGTTACCTTTAATCTTAGACATCAAAATTACCTTTACATGAAAAATAGACACAAATGCTGTGTCGGGTATCAGTACAACAATTGTGGTGCACTTTGTCCAGTCGAACTTTGTCAAAAAGTGATAAATGTCGCGTTATTTTTCAGACAACCAACATATCCATCTGTTTTTAAACAAGTTTATAATAATCCACCTGACAATACAGGTAGTCTGTCAAAACTGGAAACGCATCCAGGCAAAGTAGACATTTCCGTTGTTATACGTACCCGGAATGTAGGTCATCTGGAACGTTGCCGGACCATAGCCTATCGAGGCCAACGGCAGGATCAATGGCACGGGAATATAGTTCCAGTTATCGCGCGCGGTGAAACCGGCTGTATAGCCCAGCCCAAGACGAAAATTATCATCGGCCAGCGGTCGCCAGGTCTTTTCCCAGCCATAGCCGCCAATCGGCTCCCATTTATTGAAGGAGTCCTTGAAGGCCATAATATAGAGCCCGTGCCAATTACCTTTATCATCCCAACGGGACTGACCAAATCCTGCCCCCCAGGGACGTTCGTTGTACCGATCGGTTTTCTCTTTATCATAGGCAAAACGCGCATGCCAGGTAATGGCCGGCACATACAGATCATAATGTTCAGGCTGCTGCCAGGTTTCACTGACATTATCTTTAAAAGTATCAAACCACCCTTTATCCTCAGCAAACACCTGGGGAATAAAGGCTAACTGAATAAAAAGAAATGAAAAAATGAGAAAATAACGTTTAGCGACAATCACGACTTAATTACCATCCTGGGAGTTAGTATTAATTGTAGCAAACAAAACCTTAATGTTAGCTTAACAAAGATGCGCTAATAAAAAATCAGAATATTCTCCACATACAAATTCCAGATTATTATCATTATATTTATTATGGTTTTTATATATGACACGAATTCTTATTTCTATTAATCTGCTCCTTTACGCACAAACACCAAAAAAATTACAATCAATTAACATTAATACATCATTGCAAAGCAAAATAACACATAAAACCAGAGTGTTTCACAGTTTTTGATTGCGGTACTCCCTTTTCATCCGCTATGTTGAAAAAACGTCTGCGCCATCGGTTGAATCCGTATTTTTATTGATTTTAATCAGCAAGGAGCAGGTGTTTATTAGGCACATTCTCACACCGCTTTATGCTTTTTTTAGTTTTTTTACTTTCTGGGCGTCAATATGACAGGGGAAACAATGTTGACATTTATAGAACTCCTTATTGGAGTCGTTGTTATTGTGGGTGTAGCTCGCTACATCATTAAAGGTTATTCCGCAACCGGCGTATTGTTTGTCGGGGGCCTGGTTTTATTGATTATCAGCGCCCTGATGGGACATAAAGTTCTGCCCGGCAGTGCCGAAAGTACCGGTTACACCGCGACAGATATTGTTGAATATATTAAAATTTTGCTGATGAGCCGCGGCGGCGACCTCGGCATGATGATTATGATGCTGTGTGGTTTTGCCGCCTACATGACGCATATTGGCGCGAACGATATGGTCGTTAAGCTGGCCTCCAAACCCCTGCAATATATCAACTCGCCTTACATGCTAATGATTGCCGCCTATTTTGTTGCCTGCCTGATGTCACTGGCCGTCTCTTCGGCAACCGGGCTGGGCGTGCTGTTGATGGCGACACTCTTTCCGGTCATGGTTAACGTTGGGATCAGTCGTGGTGCTGCGGCGGCCATTTGCGCCTCCCCTGCCGCAATCATTCTTTCTCCAACGTCCGGGGATGTCGTGCTGGCTGCAAAAGCAGCGGAAATGCCACTGATCGACTTCGCGTTTAAAACCACGCTGCCGATTTCCATTGCTGCCATTATTGGTATGGCGATTGCCCATTACTTCTGGCAGCGCTATCTGGATAAAAAAGAGAACATCTCTCACGAAATGTTAGATGTGGCAGAAATCACCACCACAGCCCCCTCGTTTTACGCCATTCTGCCGTTTACCCCGATCGTCGGTGTACTGATTTTTGATGGCAAATGGGGCCCGCAACTGCACATCATCACGATTCTGGTGCTGTGCATGCTTATTGCCGCAGTGCTGGAGTTCATCCGCGGATTCAACACCCAGAAGGTTTTCTCAGGTCTGGAAGTCGCCTACCGTGGAATGGCAGATGCCTTTGCTAACGTCGTCATGCTGTTAGTTGCAGCCGGTGTATTTGCTCAGGGTCTGAGCACCATTGGCTTTATTCAAAGTCTGATCTCTATCGCCACCTCATTTGGTTCTGCAAGTATTATTCTGATGCTGGTCCTGGTGATTCTGACCATGCTGGCCGCAATGACCACGGGCTCCGGTAACGCGCCTTTCTATGCCTTCGTTGAGATGATCCCAAAACTGGCACACTCTTCCGGTATTAACCCTGCCTATCTTTCGATCCCAATGCTGCAGGCGTCAAACCTCGGGCGCACAATCTCCCCGGTATCCGGTGTGGTTGTAGCTGTTGCGGGGATGGCGAAGATTTCACCGTTTGAAGTCGTAAAACGAACTTCTGTTCCGGTGATGGTCGGACTGCTGATTGTGATTATCGCCACTGAAGTGATGGTACCAGGTTCTTCTTCAGCCGTCGTTGGCGGCTGATACTCAGTGAAATGCAGGCCGGATAAGGCATCTACGCCGCATCCGGCATTTAAACCGCACCGTTGCCGGATGTCGATGCTAAAGCATCTTATCCGGCCTACGTCAGAAATCAGCATTTAGCCGCCGTGGTAAATACGCTGCGGTCTACCTACCTTCCCGTGAATAATCTCCGCAATGATCAAATGGCGGCTGGCACAGTACTCCAGGTAACGTCTGGATGTTGTACGGCTGATGGTTAACGCCTGAGCGATCGTTTCCGCAGTATGATGTACCGTCGGGTCAGCAAACAACTTCAGTACCGCATTCAGCGTTAGCGCGTCGATCCCCGTCGGCAAATCCCCTTTCGGCTCCCCGCGCGCATATGCATTAAACATTTCATCAATCTGTTTTTGGCTGGCACTGTCATTACCGGCCAGCATTCTTCTGCGTTGCTGATACCGGGTAAGCGTCTGCCCCAGTCGCTCGTAGGCTATGGGTTTAACCAGATAATCAAACGCCCCGCTGCGTACGGCTTCTGAGACCGTGTCCATATCACTGGCCGCCGTGGTAAACACCACGCCGCCAGGGTAGCGTGCCTGAGTCAGCTCGTGTAACAGAGTTATGCCCTTGCCATCCGGCAAGTAGTTATCAAGAAGAATCAAACCGGGCTTAAAACGCTCAATCATCATTCTTGCCTGCGCAAGATTACCCGCCAGCCATATCTGGCTGAAACCGGGTATATGGCGGATATATTCAGCATGCATTTCCGCCAGTAGCGTTTCATCCTCAACGATCAGTAGCGTTAATGGTTCCGTCATTGTTTTTTTTCACTTTCGGAAGAAATAAAGAAAATAAGGTACCGCAGGGGGAGTTATCTTCGAGCGTAATCACCCCATTACAGCGCCTCACATAACTTGCAATCAGATACAAACCGATGCCATGTTCGCCTGGTTCATCGGTACGAGTGCTCACACCCTGTTCAAATATTTTTTCGCGCAATGCTTCCGGTACGCCACAACCTTGATCGGCGACTTCGATGATCACCTCATCGCCCTCATCACTCAGATAGAGTTCAACGACCTTATTACCCTGCTGGGTACGCAAACTGGCTTCAAACGCATTATCAAGCAGATTGCCAACAATTGCTGCAAACTCTGTGCTATCCAACCCCTCAGGAAGTTTATGCAGTTGACTGCCAGGGACAATGCTCATTGTGAGGCCCAGTTCCCGTGCACGCTGTACCTTGCCAAACAGCAGGCCTGCAACCTGACGATCGGCGAAAGCACCGCGCAGACTATCAATGAGTTGCTGCTGCGCCTGCGACTCTCCCTGAACCATGGCCAGCACCCGGTCATACTCTTTCATTTGCAGCAGACCATTGATGGTGGACATCCAGTTCAGGTGTTCATGACGTAGCGTTCTCAGACTTTCTACATACTGTTTGATTTGTGTTAACTGGGCATTCAGGGTCGCAATTTCATCTTTGCTACGAAAGCTGATGATAGCTCCGAGCAGTTCATCACCTGAGCGGATAGCCTCGCGGTTAGCAATAACACTCAACCCATTAAAGTTAACCATCGCATCCTGACGCTTTTCCGCAATCTGCTGGGTAAAAAAATCTGCTGGCTGAACGACTTCCGCAATCGGCTTACCCAACCACTTACGTCCAGGCGACGAGAGCCCCAGCATTTTTCTCGCACTGCGATTTATCGCCGTAATGCACCCTTCAGGGTCAACAGCAATTAAGCCTTCGTATACTGAGCTAAACAGCGCCTCCTGCTGACGTACTACCCGCGCGATTTGTTTGGGTTCCATACCCAACATCTGGCGTCGAATATGGGCGGCAAAAAACCAGGAAAGTAACATAAGCACCAGTAACAATAGAATGAACACCCCTGCCATCGGAAGTAAGAAATCCGAGCGCCAGCTGTCGATTTTACTGATCAGGTAGCCAATTGAGACAACACCGATGATTTTACCATCATCATCAAAGATAGGGGTTTTGGCGCGCATCGCCATCCCGATAGACCCTTTACCGGTAATAAAGTAGCTTTCCCCTTTCTCCAGTGCGCCGGGTTTGGTGAACTGCATGGGGTAGCCAATTTTATCCGGATTAGGGTGATAAAGACGGATCGAGTGGGTATCACCGATAACCACATAGTCAAAGTCAGTCCCGCTCTGCAACTTATCCGCTATCGTTGCCAGGCGCTTGTAATCACGGTGCTTCACAGCAGTAATAATGCTGTCGTTCGAGGCGATAATTTTCGCCTGATTCATTGCCATATCACGAACATGCGTTGCCAGATAATCTTCAAAGCTGGCGGTAAAGTATTGTGCTAATGCCGCGATGATAAAAACAGAAACGACCAGAATGAGTAGAAAGATACGCAACGGAAACGCCAGGCTGCGAAAAAAAGGAAACCGTGTTTTATTTTTCTTTTCCGACATGTTTTTTCCTCACCGACGTTAACCGAAACTTATTTTTCGTTATATTTGTAATAAAAATGTTTTATTTACAAGTCACGGCCTAAAATAGGATC
>NZ_JANEWJ010000022.1:0-83232 GCF_028069755.1 Citrobacter sp. Igbk 16
GTGTAGTATTCCATTTTCTAAATTTATTTTTAAAAGGAATTAATGATGTTACCATTTAGTAAGCTTGCATCATTCTTGCATATTCATCGACCTCATCATGATAGTAAAAATCATGGGGTAAAAAAAGAATTTGCAGAAAATATTAATAACGTTAAAAACGTTGGGGCAGAACCAGGGAAAATTTCAAAGGGATCCAAATTCCTTAGTATGGGGTATATTGATTTTAACACAAAAACAAATATTAACAGCTATCAGAGTAAAAAAATCAATATAAATATAAATACGGAAGCCAAAGTTGCTGAGCGGCGGTCTGATTTGAGTGAGCAATTAAAGACGAATATCTCTGATGGTATTTTTTGTGCTTTTGTAGGTATCAAATCTGAGGACTCATTTGTTAAAAGTGGTTTTGACGAGGGCGATTATAGCAAGACTTTTGTTAGTGATATTCGTGGTGGCTCAGTATTTGATAAGACAGCTAACAGGAAAAGTGGATATATATTGAATGATGAAGCGCTCAATAAAGAAAATAGCGAAAAAATTGAGAGTATTAGTGCAGATATTAATGTGAGAAGATTGGTAACCAGTATGTCTCATCAGGCTATGCCAGCGACACTTGGTGCTGTTCATGGCTTTGTTGATGGTTATAATATTGAGGGCGCTACTGAATTTGTAACAGATATTCACAATGATAATGATAAAATAACTATTTCATATGAGAATTCAGCAAGTTTAAAGAATTTCATGTTTATCTCTGAAGATAAAAGTAAAGAGTTAAAGGGGGTTGAGGTTGTCAATGGTTTTTGCAACAAGGGAGCAACGGTAAGCAGAAAAGCCAATCTTAGTTTTAATATAAATGCTCTGAAAACCATTGCTGAGAAAGATGAATTTAAAAAGCTACAGAGTGAACGCTTACCAGGTTATGACAAGAACGCACTTATTCAAATAAAGAAAGATTATTCAGGATTATACGCGGACATTATGAAATGTGTTACAGTTGATTATGAATCTGCGAAAGTTGACTTTCCTAAGGGAGTTTATATAAAAGATAACCTGCTATAATAGATAAGGATGAAGCTATTATAAAGGCACTGCTGAATCATATTTAGTAGTGTCTTGTCTATTTTTTATCAATCTTCAACCAACTCCTGTGGAGGTGGTGAACGTTCATTATTGCTTTCATTAGCATCTCGCATGGCCCCGAAGTACTGATACAAAATGCCTAAAGATAAGCTCGGAAAAGAGCTTTACCGCAATATGTTTTGAAGGACCAGTAAAATGCTGTGCCTGTTCAACGGTTGCTGTTTGACATTAGAACTGAAAGTGTCCAGTTCAGTTAAACTATGAACTTATTCCTGCTTTCTGGATTAAAATTCCCATTGCGAGCATGAAAATGTGACGCAAGTCAGATAATTGTGTTCTGTTGCTGGACAATCATTCCTTTTATTCCTTGTTTCGCTTATTCTAGCTGAAGCGTTTCAGTCGATTAAATGTTCGACAATTAATCAATTAGTCGCAGTTTGCGACAGGTAAGGTTTCCCTGAGCGGTTTGCTGCATTACTCTGTCAGCCACATCGTTTCTGAGAAATCCTTGCAGGAGACCTATGACCGTACGCGTAGCGATTAATGGTTTCGGTCGCATCGGACGTAACGTGGTTCGTGCTTTGTATGAATCCGGGCGTCGGGCGGAAATCACCGTGGTGGCTATCAACGAACTGGCGGATGCCGCAGGCATGGCGCATTTGTTGAAATATGACACCAGCCATGGGCGTTTTGCCTGGGATGTTCGTCAGGAACGTGACCAGCTCATCGTTGGCGATGACGCGATTCGCATTCTGCATGAGCGAACCCTTGATGCGCTTCCGTGGCGTGAATTGGGCGTCGACGTTGTGCTGGACTGCACAGGTGTCTTCGGCAACCGCGAACACGGCGAGGCGCACATTGCCGCTGGTGCTAAAAAAGTGCTCTTTTCACATCCTGGCAGTCACGACATCGACGCAACCGTTGTGTTTGGCGTTAACCAGGATCAACTGCGCGCTGAGCACCGGATCGTCTCCAACGCCTCCTGCACCACGAATTGTATAATTCCCGTCATTAAATTGCTGGATGATGCTTACGGCATCGAGTCTGGTACCGTCACGACGATCCACTCCGCGATGCACGATCAGCAGGTTATTGATGCTTATCATCCTGACCTGCGCCGCACGCGAGCGGCTAGCCAGTCGATCATCCCGGTTGATACCAAACTGGCGGCGGGTATCACACGAATTTTTCCGCAATTTAACGATCGTTTTGAAGCGATTGCGGTGCGTGTACCGACCATTAATGTGACGGCGATCGACTTAAGCGTGACGGTGAAAAAACCGGTAAAAGCCAGTGAAGTCAACCAGTTGCTGCAAAAAGCAGCACAAGGTGCATTTCATGGTATAGTTGACTATACGGAATTACCGTTGGTCTCTGTAGATTTTAACCACGACCCGCACAGCGCCATCGTTGATGGTACGCAAACGCGCGTGAGTGGCGCTCACCTGATCAAGACCCTGGTCTGGTGCGATAATGAATGGGGCTTTGCTAACCGTATGCTCGACACAACGTTAGCGATGGCTGCTATTGGTTTCAGGTAAGGCGCGTGAGCGCTTGCAAAACTTTAAGAATCAACGAGAGGATTCACCATGTCTGTAATTAAGATGACCGATCTGGATCTTGCTGGTAAACGTGTTTTTATCCGTGCGGATCTGAACGTACCAGTTAAAGAAGGGAAAGTAACCAGCGATGCGCGTATTCGTGCCTCTCTGCCAACCATCGAGCTGGCACTGAAGCAGGGCGCAAAAGTGATGGTAACTTCCCACCTGGGTCGTCCTACCGAAGGCGAGTACAACGAAGAATTCTCTCTGCTGCCGGTTGTTAACTACCTGAAAGACAAACTGTCTGCTCCGGTTCGCCTGGTAAAAGATTACCTGGACGGCGTTGAAGTCGCTGCCGGTGAACTGGTTGTTCTGGAAAACGTTCGCTTCAACAAAGGCGAGAAGAAAGACGACGAAGCGCTGTCCAAAAAATATGCCGCACTGTGCGATGTATTCGTAATGGACGCTTTCGGCACGGCTCACCGTGCACAGGCTTCCACTCATGGTATCGGTAAATTCGCTGATGTAGCGTGTGCGGGTCCGCTGTTGGCAGCTGAGCTGGATGCACTGGGTAAAGCACTGAAAGAACCTGCTCGTCCGATGGTGGCTATTGTTGGTGGTTCTAAAGTCTCTACCAAACTGACTGTTCTGGACTCCCTGTCTAAAATCGCCGACCAGTTGATCGTAGGCGGTGGTATCGCGAACACCTTCGTTGCCGCTCAAGGCCACAACGTGGGTAAATCCCTGTACGAAGCTGACCTGGTTGATGAAGCTAAGCGTCTGCTGACCACTTGTGACATCCCGGTTCCGACTGACGTTCGCGTAGCGACTGAATTCTCTGAAACTGCACCGGCTACGCTGAAATCCGTTAGCGATGTGAAAGAAGACGAGCAAATTCTGGATATCGGCGACGCTTCTGCACAGCAACTGGCTGACATCCTGAAGAATGCGAAAACCATTCTGTGGAACGGCCCGGTTGGTGTGTTTGAATTCCCGAACTTCCGCAAAGGTACTGAAATCGTTGCTAACGCGATCGCAGACAGCGAAGCGTTCTCTATCGCAGGCGGCGGTGACACCCTGGCAGCAATCGACCTGTTCGGTATTGCTGACAAAATCTCCTACATCTCTACTGGCGGCGGCGCATTCCTCGAATTCGTGGAAGGCAAAGTCCTGCCAGCAGTAGCGATGCTCGAAGAGCGCGCTAAGAAGTAATTCAGTTCAGGCGGGGTGACCCGCCTGTTTTTAAGCGCGCTTAAACGCTCGCGAACCTTCTTCAACGGTCGAAGATACAGATACAGGACTACGTAACATGTCTAAAATTTTTGATTTCGTAAAACCGGGCGTCATCACTGGCGACGACGTTCAGAAAGTTTTCCAGGTAGCTAAAGAAAACAACTTTGCTCTGCCAGCTGTTAACTGCGTTGGTACCGACTCCATTAACGCCGTTCTGGAAACCGCTGCAAAAGTTAAAGCGCCGGTAATCGTTCAGTTCTCCAACGGTGGTGCTTCTTTCATCGCGGGTAAAGGCGTGAAGTCCGACGTTCCTCAGGGCGCTGCAATCCTGGGTGCTATCTCTGGCGCACATCACGTTCACCAGATGGCTGAACACTACGGTGTTCCGGTTATCCTGCACACTGACCACTGCGCGAAGAAACTGCTGCCGTGGATCGACGGTCTGCTGGACGCGGGTGAAAAACACTTCGCAGCAACCGGCAAACCGCTGTTCTCTTCTCACATGATCGACCTGTCTGAAGAGTCTCTGGAAGAGAATATCGAAATCTGCTCCAAATATCTGGCGCGTATGTCCAAAATGGGCATGACTCTGGAAATCGAACTGGGTTGCACCGGTGGTGAAGAAGACGGCGTGGACAACAGCCACATGGACGCTTCTGCCCTGTACACCCAGCCGGAAGACGTTGATTATGCGTACACCGAGCTGAGCAAAATCAGCCCGCGTTTCACCATCGCTGCTTCCTTCGGTAACGTACACGGCGTGTACAAGCCAGGCAACGTGGTTCTGACTCCGACCATCCTGCGCGATTCTCAGGACTATGTTTCTAAGAAACATAACCTGCCGCACAACAGCCTGAACTTCGTGTTCCACGGCGGTTCCGGTTCTACTGCTCAGGAAATCAAAGACTCCGTAAGCTACGGCGTAGTGAAAATGAACATCGATACCGATACCCAATGGGCTACCTGGGAAGGCGTTCTGAACTACTACAAAGCCAACGAAGCTTACCTGCAGGGTCAGCTGGGCAACCCGAAAGGCGAAGATCAGCCGAACAAGAAATACTACGATCCGCGCGTATGGCTGCGTGCTGGTCAGGCAACCATGATCACCCGTCTGGAACAGGCTTTCAAAGAACTGAACGCGGTTGACGTGCTGTAATTTACGCCGTTCTACGTGACATGAGGCCCGCAAATGCGGGCCTTTTTTATTGCCATGACAATGTGCTGCTGACAGAGAATTCTGTGATCTGTTTGGCAAAATTCGGGTTTATTGTTTACCCTTGTCAGGTTGCCCGCCCCGGTGGGGTGGCTTTATTTCTCCCGTTTGGGTAAGCAAAAAAGGAATAGTAAATGGAAGATTTGAATGTTGTCGACAGCATAAATGGTGCGGGCACCTGGCTGGTCCGCAACCAGGAACTGCTGTTGAGTTATGCCGTCAACATCGTTGCGGCCATCGCCATTGTTATTATCGGTATGATTGTGGCGCGTATCGTATCGAACACGGTTAACCGTCTGATGGTGGCGCGTAAGATTGATGCGACCGTAGCCGACTTCCTCTCTGCGCTGGTGCGCTACGGGATCATTGCGTTCACGCTGATTGCCGCCCTCGGACGCGTTGGGGTGCAGACGGCTTCGGTGATTGCCGTTCTCGGTGCGGCAGGTTTAGCCGTTGGTCTGGCATTACAAGGTTCATTGTCGAACCTTGCCGCTGGCGTACTGCTGGTGATGTTCCGCCCGTTCCGTGCGAGTGAGTATGTTGACCTCGGCGGCGTAGCCGGAACCGTGCTTAACGTGCAGATATTCTCCACTACCATGCGTACCGTGGATGGCAAGATTGTTGTGATCCCAAACGGTAAAATCATCGCCGGGAATATCATCAACTTCTCTCGTGAACCGGTTCGCCGTAACGAATTTATTATCGGTGTAGCCTACGATTCCGATATCGATCAGGTGAAGAAAATCCTTACCGATATCATCCAGTCTGATGATCGTATCCTGAAAGATCGAGAAATGACGGTGCGTCTGAATGAACTGGGGGCTTCCTCCATTAACTTTGTGGTACGTGTCTGGAGTAACAGCGGCGACCTGCAAAGTGTCTACTGGGATGTGCTGGAGCGTATTAAACGTGAGTTCGATGCCAACGGTATCAACTTCCCATATCCGCAGATGGATGTGAATTTTAAGCGCGTGAAAGAGCGCGCGGCCGAGTAATCTTTTCCGTACTACGGTGCCGGATGGCGCTTCGCTTATCCGGCCTATTCAGATTTCTATACTGTAGGCCGGATCAGGCACAAGCCGCCATCCGGCATTTTCTCCCCAGGTATTAATTCCTCTTATCCCTGATTAATATTATCAATTTCCGCTAATGATTTTCCCGCGCTATAGTCTGCGCTTAAGAGAAATAGCTCGGGATAAAAAACGTGATATCTTATTATTTTCAAGGTCTTGCGCTTGGCGCAGCCATGATCCTTCCACTTGGACCGCAGAACGCTTTTGTGATGAATCAGGGTATTCGTCGCCAGTATCACATCATGATTGCCTTACTTTGCGCCATCAGTGACTTAGTGCTTATCTGTGCCGGTATCTTTGGTGGTAGTGCCTTGTTGATGCAGTCGCCGTGGTTGATGGCGCTGGTGACCTGGGGCGGGGTGGCGTTTTTACTCTGGTATGGCTTTGGTGCGTTAAAAACGGCGATGAGCAGCAACCTGGAGCTGGCCAGTGCCGAGGTGATGAAGCAGGGCCGCTGGAAAATCATCGCCACCATGCTAGCGGTAACCTGGTTAAACCCACATGTCTATTTGGATACTTTTGTCGTGCTGGGCAGCCTTGGCGGCCAGCTGGATGTGGAACCTAAGCGCTGGTTTGCACTGGGAACCGTCAGCGCGTCGTTCCTGTGGTTCTTTGGTCTGGCACTGCTGGCGGCCTGGCTGGCCCCGCGTCTGCGTACTGCTAAAGCCCAGCGCATTATCAACACGCTGGTAGGATTAGTGATGTGGTTTATCGCTTTTCAGCTGGCAAAAGAAGGTGTTGCGCACGTTCATGCGCTGTTCAACTAAGTGTTGTCTGATGGACAACGTGGCGAGATCGGCTAAGCTTGCCTGCATGCGCCCTGAGTTTAGGGGTATATGTAACATGGAGGAACGACAGTGAAGTTCAAAGTCATCGCCCTGGCGGCATTAGTCGGATTCAGCGCACTATCGGTACAGGCAAACGAATTGCCCAATGGACCGCACATCGTGACTTCCGGAACGGCAAGCGTCGATGCGACACCTGATATTGCCACTCTGGCAATTGAAGTGAACGTAGCGGCCAAGGATGCAGCATCTGCGAAAAAGCAAGCCGACGAGCGTGTGGCGCAGTATCTTTCCTTCCTTGAGCAAAACCAGATAGCGAAGAAAGATATTAGCGCCGCCAATCTGCGTACACAGCCGGACTACGACTACCAGAATGGTAAAAGCGTACTGAAAGGCTACCGTGCGGTACGTACTGTTGAGGTTACGCTGCGTCAGTTGGATAAGCTGAACGCCCTGTTGGATGGCGCGCTGAAAGCGGGTCTGAATGAGATCCGCTCGGTATCGCTGGGTGTGGCTCAGCCAGATACCTACAAAGACAAGGCGCGTAAAGCCGCAATTGATGATGCCATTCATCAGGCTGAACAGCTGGCTGCGGGCTTCAATAGCAAACTTGGCCCGGTGTACAGTGTGCGCTACCACGTTTCCAATTATCAGCCGAGCCCAATGGTACGGATGATGAAGGCAGACGCGGCACCTGCTGCATCGGCTCAGGAAACCTACGAACAGCCGGTCATTCAGTTTGACGATCAGGTTGATGTGGTCTTCCAGATCGAACCCGCAGCGGGTCAGCCAGCAGCAGCGCCTGCCAAAACGCAGTAATCTTTTCAGACCCGGCTTATCCGCCGGGTTTTTTCTGTGAACAACTGTAAAAATGCGACCGCGTCGCGAGTCTTTTTTTTGTCTTGATGAGGATATGCCGTAGTGATTTTATGAGGTGACTATGGATATTTTTATCTCGAAAAAGATGCGCAATTTTATTCTGCTGGCGCAAACGAATAACATCGCTAGAGCGGCAGAAAAAATACACATGACCGCATCGCCGTTTGGCAAAAGCATTGCTGCACTGGAAGATCAAATCGGCTATACGCTGTTTACCCGTAAAGATAACAACATCAGTCTGAACAAAGCCGGTCAGGAGCTGTATCAGAAATTATTTCCCGTCTATCAGCGGCTATCTGCTATTGATAACGAAATCCATAATGCCTCTCGTCGCTCGCGGGAAATCGTCATCGGCATCGACAACACCTACCCAACCATTATTTTTGACCAGCTGATTAGCCTTGGCGATAAGTACGATGGTATCAGCGCCCAGGCTGTCGAGTTCAGTGAAAATGGGGTGATTGATAATCTGTTCGACCGACAACTTGATTTTATTATCTCGCCGCAACATGTGTCTCCCCGGGTGCAAGAGCTGGATAATCTGGCAGTAAGTGAATTACCGCCGTTACGCCTGGGGTTTCTGGTATCCCGGCGTTACGAAGAAAAACAACCACAGGATTTGCTGCGTGAGCTGCCCTGGCTGCAAATGCGCTTCCAGAATCGCGCCAACTTTGAGGCGATGCTGGATGCTTACATGCGTCCCTGTGGGGTCAATCCGACGATTATCTATCGCCCGTACAGCTTTATGGCCAAGATCAGCGCCGTGGAGCGGGGGCAGTTTCTGACGGTCATCCCGCATTTTGCCTGGCGACTGGTGAACCCGTCGACGCTGAAATATTTCGATGCGCCCGGCAGTCCCATGTATATGCAGGAGTTTCTGTATTCGCTGAAAAACCATCGCTACACCGCCACAATGCTGCAGCATATTGCTGAGGATCGTGACGGTACTGCAACTTAACCCAGCATGGAACCGGTCTCGATAAGATTGCGATGCAGATCAAAGGCATGACTGAGATCGTGATGAATATGCCCGCCGGGCGCTTTTTCCAGATAGTGGTGCAGGTAGTCCCGGTACAGGGGATGAGCACAGTTGTCGATGATGGTATGTGCCCGTTGCAGAGGAGATAACCCGCGCAGATCGGCAATACCCTGTTCAGTGATGATCACTTTCACACTATGCTCGCTGTGATCGACATGGCTGCACATCGGCACAATAGTGGATATTTTCCCGCCTTTGGCGATCGACGGAGCCATAAAGATCGACAGATAGGCGTTACGTTCGAAATCGCCGCTGCCGCCAATACCGTTCATCAGATTGACCCCCGCGACATGCGTGGAGTTAGCATGACCATAAATATCAAACTCCAGGCCGACATTAAGCGCAATAACCCCCAGACGACGGATGATCTCCGGATTGTTGGAGATCTCCTGCGGGCGCAACACAATCCGGCTGGTGAAGAAATCCATGTTGTTGTAGATTTTTTGCAGCGATGGGGCGGAAATGGTCAGACTCGAGGCGCTGGCGCCGGTTACTTTCCCTGTTTCCAGCAGATGCACCACCGATTCCTGCAGCACCTCCGAATACATCATAAAGGGCGGAATATCCGGGTTCTCACCCAGTCGCGCCATCACTGCGTTATTGATATTGCCAACGCCACTCTGAAGGGGCAAAAACTCAGGTGGAATTCGCTTGTGCGCCATTTCTGCCAGCAGAAAGGTGACCACGTTATCGGCTATTTGTTGGCTGACCGGGTTGGTTTTATCTGACGCATTACCGGCATCTGGCAGTTCGGTATCCACTATCGCAACGACCTTTTTCGGGTCTATCTGCACGCACTGTGTCCCGACACGATCCATGGTATGAAAAATGGGCACGCTGTTCCGCCGTGGTGGTGCGCCTGGAATAACAATGTCGGCAAGCTCTGCTACGCGCGGGTTATGGTAGTGGTTCAGTTCGATTACCACTTTTTTTGCCCGCAGCAGCCAGGTTGGCGCATTGCCTATCCCGCTTGTGAGCCAAATCCGTCCATCTGGCGCGATGGCTGAAGCTTCAATAACGGCAATATCGATCTCGCCAAAAAAACCGTAATTGACCATCTGCGCAACCTCACTCAGATGGAGATCGACAAATCTCACCTGGCCCTGGTTAATTTTCTCGCGCAGGCCGGAGGAGGTTTGATAAGGCGCACGCCAGGAAACGGCATCTGCCTCTGATAATGCATCGTCAGCGGCAGCGCCGATTGACGCCCCAGTCAGCAAGCGAATCTGAAAGGGTTGCCCGGCCTGATGCTGTTCGCAGGCGCGTCGGGCAAGCGCTGTCGGCAATGCTTTTGGTGAGCCTGCTGGTGTGAATCCGCTAAATGCCACCATATCATCGTGTTGGATAATTTCTGCCGCTTCTTCAGCGCTCATCCGTTTCATGGCTCTCTCCTTTCTCTGACCGCAATTAGTGGCCGACAAAATTCGGTTTACGTTTTTCCATAAACGCATTCATCCCTTCCTGATAATCTTCGCTGTCGTACACCGCGCGACGCATACCCTGAATACGCTCGAACTCGTCGGAATTCATGGTGTGTGCTTCACCCAGCACGCGTAGCTCTTCTTTGATAACGGCGATCGCCAGCGGCGCTTTTTCTGAGATGTGGTGCGCCATTTGCAAAGTGAAATCTTCCAGTTCGTCGACAGGGACGACATGGTTAAGGATCCCAACGGCCATGGCGCGTTGTGCTGTAATGGGCGAGGCGGTAAAAATCAGCTCTTTCACGATGTGAAAGCCTGCATCACGGGTCAGGTTGTGGATGCCCACCAGGTTATAGGGCACACCAAGGTTGACTGGCGTCATCGAAAAGGTGGACGTTTCAGCGGAGATAATCAGATCGGAGCTCATGATCATTTCAAATGCACCACCCCAGACGCTGCCTTCAACCATGGAGATCACGGGTTTCGGATATTTTTGGATCATGCGGGTTATCTGACGCAGCGGATCGTCATAGGAGAGGGGATCGCGACGTCCGGTGGGGAGTTCATGAATGTCATGCCCGGCAGAGAACACTTTTGCCCCGCTTGGTGCGCGCAGAATAATGCAGCGAATTTCCGGGCGATTGAGATCGCTCAGCGCCTGTATCAGATCGTCGATAAATACTTTGCTCAGGGCATTGAGCTTGCGGGCATAGTTGAATTCAATGACCGCGACTTTCTGGATGATGACAACGTTGACGTATTGATAAGACATAATGTTCTCTTTATTCAAAGTAATGATGCTGGATAAATTCGCTGATGTGTCGCAGCCCGGTGCGCGGCGAAAGATCATTGTTTTTCACGGACTGTAGCGTTTGCTGGAAGTAGTGGTCGAAGTCCGCACAGGCAAACAGCAGATGCAGCGCTTCTTCTTCAGCTTGTTTCTGTATCCACTCAACTGCCTGTTGTTGACGCACTTTTTCCAGCCGACCGCTGGTGGTAAGACGCGTTTTGAAGTCGGTTATCGTCTGCCAGATTTCCTCGATGCCTCGCTTTTCCAGCGCACTACAGGTCAGAACCTGCGGCTGCCACTCGTCATACTTGCGGCGCAGAATATGCAGGGCGGATTGATACATGTGGCGGGTAATGGCGACGTTGCTGCGGTTATCACCATCATCTTTGTTGATTACGATCAGGTCAGCCATCTCCATAATCCCTTTCTTGATGCCCTGTAGATCGTCACCGCCACCGGCAATCTGCAACGAGATAAAACAATCAACCATCCGGGCCACTTCGGTTTCGGACTGCCCGACACCGACGGTTTCCACAATCACCACGTCAAAGCCCGCCGCTTCGCACAGTAGCATTAACTCACGCGCGCGCTGACTGGCACCGCCTAAATGCCCGCCGGAAGGCACCGGGCGAATGAACGCGGATTCTGCGCGAGCCAGCTCGGTCATCCTGGTTTTATCGCCAAGAATGCTGCCGCCGCTAACCGGGCTGCTGGGATCGACTGCAATAACTGCCACCCGTAATCCGTGGCGGATGAGCAGCATACCGAACGCTTCCAGAAAGGTACTTTTGCCCGCGCCTGGCGTACCGGTAATACCCAGACGCAGGGCATGACCGGTGAACGGCATAATGGCGTCCAGTAATTGCGTACTCAGGGACTGGTGGCGCGGGTGGCTACTTTCGACCAGCGTCATCGCCTGCGCGAGCGTGGCGCGCTCACCCAGGCGCAGGCGCCGGACGGTATCCTCAAGCGTGGCGGCGTTAATCATGATGTTGGCTAATGCGGGTTAACACATCGCGGACGCTATCGAGCATCGGCGTACCTGGGCCATAAATGGCAGCGACGCCACGCTCATGCAGGAAGGCGTAATCCTGCGGCGGGATAACCCCTCCCGCGACCACGCAAATATCTTCGCGCCCCCAGTTTTTGAGCGCGGTTACCAGTTCCGGGATTAGCGTTTTATGACCTGCTGCCAGTGATGATGCACCAATCACATGCACATCGTTTTCTACGGCCAGGCGGGCGATCTCTTCCGGTGTGGAGAACATCGGGCTGAGATCAACATCGAATCCGAGATCGGAGTAGGCGCTGGCGATCACCTTCGCGCCGCGATCGTGGCCGTCCTGGCCCATCTTGGCGATTAGAATGCGCGGGCGACGGCCATGCTCAGCCAGAAATTGCTCAGTTTGCGCAACGATAGCGTCAAACTCATCGGCGGATTTATCAGACTGGTGATAGCTTTGCGCAATCACGCCGGTAACGCACTGGCTGGGAACCAGATAGCGGTCAAAGGCAACCTCCAGTGCGTCGGAGATTTCACCCAGCGTGGCGCGAACACGGGCGGCGTTAATCGCCGCGGCCAACAGGTTTTCATTGTGCTGTGCGGCGTGGGTCAGCGCTGACAGTGCAGTTTTGACGGCATCATTGTCACGCGTTGCGCGGATATGCTGCAACGAAGCAATCTGCTCGTTACGCACCTTCACGTTGTCGATCTCCAGCACCGACGTCTCGTCTTCTTTATCCAGCTTGTACTTGTTCACGCCAACGATGACGCGCTTGCCCTGGTCGATCAGCGATTGTTCACGTGCCGAGGCTTCTTCGATCATCCGTTTCGGCAACCCGGCTTCGATCGCTTTCGCCATGCCGCCGACTTCATCGATCTGTTTGATGATCGTGCGTGCCTGCTTAACGATGTGATCGGTGAGCGATTCGACGTAATACGATCCGGCCAGCGGATCGACGGTGCGGCAGATCTCCGATTCTTCCTGAATGATGATCTGCGTATTGCGCGCAATGCGCGCGGAGAAATCCGTCGGCAGACCGAGCGCTTCATCAAAGGCGTTGGTATGCAAAGACTGCGTACCGCCGAGTGTGGCACCGAGTGCTTCGATGGTGGTGCGAATGACGTTGTTGTAGGGGTCCTGCTCGGTCAGGCTCCAGCCGGATGTCTGACAGTGGGTGCGCAGGGCTAAGGATTTCGGGTTGGTCGCGCCAAAACTGCTGACCGCTTCGCTCCACAAATAACGCGCTGCGCGCAACATGGCGACGTTCATGAACAGATCCATGCCGATACCGAAGAAGAATGACAGGCGCGGGGCAAAGTCATCAATTTTCAATCCTGCAGAGAGTGCGGCTTTGATGTATTCAATACCGTCAGCCAGCGTAAATGCCACCTGCTGCACGCAGTTCGCGCCGGCTTCGCCCATGTGGTAGCCGCTGATACTGATGGTATTAAAGCGTGGCATGTTGCCAGAACACCAGGCGATGATGTCGGCGATAATGCGCATTGAGGGCTTCGGCGGGTAAATGTAGGTGTTACGACACAGATATTCTTTCAGTATGTCGTTCTGAATCGTGCCGGTGAGTTGTTCCGGCGTCACGCCTTGCTCCTGCGCCGCCACAATATAAAACGCCAACACGGGCAGGACTGCACCATTCATGGTCATTGAGACTGACATTTTATCCAGCGGGATCTGGTCGAACAGTATCTTCATATCTTCGACGGTATCGATCGCTACGCCCGCTTTGCCGACGTCACCCGCCACGCGAGGATTATCAGAGTCATAGCCACGATGAGTGGCAAGATCAAACGCGACGGAGAGCCCCTTTTGTCCGGCAGCGAGGTTGCGGCGATAAAACGCATTCGACTCTTTAGCAGTTGAGAAACCGGCGTACTGGCGAATGGTCCACGGCTGCGCGGTATACATGGTGGCGCGTGGGCCGCGCACGTAAGGCGGCAGGCCGGGGAGAGTACCTGTTACTTCCAGATTATCGAGATCGGCCTCGGTATACAGCGGCTTGATGGCAATCCCTTCCGCCGTTTGTCTTTCCAGAGATTCGACGGTTTTTTCCCGGCGACTGAGTTCTTTATTGGCGAGTGTTTGCCACTCCTGTACGTTTGCCATTTTTTGCTCCGTATTACGCAATAAGTTGAATCTTTACGAATACGGTGAGCTTTTTCAGTCAGCTTGTCGCCAGCAAAAAATAGCCAACAGGGCGTCGTTTTTTGCCGCATGGTGTGTTTGGTTTTGTGATGTATTTCAAAGACGTGGTATGAATAACATGAAAAAGCGGTAAGAGGGGGAGGCCGGATAAGGCGTTACGCCGCCATCCGGCACTCAGAGGCTATAAACAGTTTAATCCTGGCGCAGCACGTTGTGACCGTAAGCCAGCAGAGCGTCGGTGACGTTGCGCATCATGCGGCTTTCCGGTGCAAAGCGATGCCAGTAGAGCATCCGGCGCTGGAACAGTCCTGGCGTTAAGTCGATAAGCTCACCGCTTTCTAGCTCTTTTTCAATTTGCAGGTGAGGGATCATACAACAGGTCGTGCCCTGACGCGCCAGCTGAACGAAGGCTTCGGATGAGTTAACGATGTGGCATGGCACACTACCCGGCGGCAAATCGAAGTTCTGCTGCAGGAAGGCCTGATGCATATCGTCGAGGTGGTCAAAAGCCACCGCTGGTGCTTTCAGCAGGGCGGAGCGGGTAACACCATTTGGGAAGTAGCGTTCGGCAAACGCTTTGGAGCCAACAAAAAGATAGTCGAGCGCACCGAGCTTATCCACCAGGCAGCTTGGCAGCGCCTGATGCTGGATACTCACCGCACCCACAACTTCACCCCGGCGCAGACGTTCCTGGGTCCGGGTTTCATCTTCAACCTGCAGGTTCAGACGAATCGGTGAATTGGCCAGTACCGGCGCCAGCGCCGGAAGTAACCAGGTTGCCAGGCTGTCGGCGTTCACTGCCAGAGAGAGCAGCAGTGGCGTGGATCCGGTTTGTTCATCACCCAGCCACTCATCTTCCAGCAGTTCAACCTGGCGCAACAGGGCCAGAAGTTTTTGTCCTTGTTCGGTAGGGCGCGGGGGGACGGTACGCACCAGCAGCGGTTGTCCGAACATATTCTCAAGCTGTTTTATGCGCTGTGAAACCGCGGATTGCGTGATGCACAGCTTTTGCGCCGCGCGCTCAAATCCTCGTTCACGAATAACCGCATCCAGTGCTTGTAGTGTTCTGTAGTCCGGACGTTTCATTGCTTTGGCGCACTCCTGAAATTTTTGCTTGTTCTGCACTATGACACAATTTTAGGTTGGGTAAAGACGAAATCCGCCGCCAGCTTGCGGGTGTGGGAACATTTTTCTGCACAATGTTCTATAATGCGCGTGAATTTTCCCACCATATTCACACCACAGGCGAAACGATCATGACGCAGGATGAACTGAAAAAAGCAGTAGGATGGGCGGCACTTCAGTATGTACAGCCCGGCACCATTGTGGGCGTAGGTACCGGTTCAACAGCCGCACACTTTATTGATGCGCTGGGCACAATGAAAGGTCAGATTGAAGGCGCAGTGTCCAGCTCGGACGCCTCGACTGAAAAACTGAAAAGCCTTGGTATCCACGTATTCGATCTTAACGAAGTGGACAGCCTCGGCGTATACGTTGATGGCGCGGATGAAATCAACGGCCATATGCAGATGATCAAAGGCGGCGGCGCAGCGCTGACGCGTGAAAAAATCATTGCTTCCGTGGCGAAGAAATTTATCTGCATCGCGGACGCGTCCAAAGAAGTCGATATTCTTGGCAACTTCCCGCTGCCGGTGGAAGTGATCCCAATGGCGCGTAGCGCAGTCGCACGTCAGCTGGTGAAGTTGGGCGGTCGTCCTGAATATCGTCAGGGCGTGGTCACTGACAATGGTAACGTGATCCTTGATGTGCACGGCCTGGAGATCCTTGACGCCGTGGCCATGGAAAACGCCATCAATGCGATTCCGGGCGTTGTAACCGTGGGTCTGTTCGCCAATCGTGGTGCCGATGTGGCGCTGATTGGCACACCGGACGGCGTGAAAACTATCGTAAAATGATCTGACGGGAGAGTCTTCTCCTGTTAAAAAAATTTTGGCAGGGCAAATTTGGTGACTTGTGTCACGTTTATAATATTGTCCTGCCGATCCCTCCAAAGAAAAAGTTATCGCCAGTATTTTCCTCTGACAATTCCCGCTGAATGACATTTCCTCAGCATGACGACGCAAACGTTCATATTGCCGCAATATTATTTTTTGATATGTTGAAGAGGAGGATGAAAATCCCACACACAACACATCAGTTTGAACAAAAAAAGACAGGGTCGGGAAATGGCAAAGGTATCACTGGAGAAAGATAAGATTAAATTTCTGCTGGTTGAAGGTGTGCACCAAAAAGCACTCGAAAACCTTCGTGCAGCAGGTTATACCAACATTGAGTTTCATAAAGGCGCTCTGGACACCGAACAGCTGAAAGAGTCCATCCGTGATGCCCACTTCATTGGCCTGCGATCCCGAACCCATCTGACTGAAGATGTGATTGACGCCGCAGAGAAACTGGTCGCGATTGGCTGCTTCTGCATTGGCACCAATCAGGTTGATCTGAGCGCGGCGGCAAAACGCGGGATCCCCGTGTTTAACGCGCCATTCTCTAACACACGTTCCGTTGCCGAACTGGTGATTGGCGAACTGCTACTACTGCTACGCGGCGTGCCGGAAGCGAACGCCAAAGCGCACCGCGGCGTGTGGAATAAACTGGCTACCGGCTCTTTTGAAGCGCGTGGCAAAAAACTGGGGATCATCGGCTACGGCCACATTGGTACTCAGTTGGGTATTCTGGCTGAATCGCTGGGGATGCACGTTTATTTCTATGATATTGAAAATAAACTGCCGCTGGGCAACGCCACGCAGGTACAGCATCTTTCCGACCTGCTGAATATGAGCGATGTGGTCAGCCTCCACGTGCCGGAAAACGCCTCCACCAAAAATCTGATGGGCGCGCATGAGATTGCGCTGATGAAACCAGGCGCACTGCTGATCAACGCTGCACGTGGAACGGTTGTCGATATTCCTGCGCTGTGTGATGCGCTGGCAACGAAACATCTGGCGGGAGCGGCCATCGACGTCTTCCCAACGGAGCCTGCATCTAACAGCGATCCGTTCACCTCGCCACTGTGTGATTTTGATAACGTGATCCTGACGCCGCATATCGGTGGTTCCACTCTGGAAGCGCAGGAAAACATCGGCCTGGAAGTGGCGGGTAAACTGACGAAGTATTCCGACAATGGCTCTACGCTGTCTGCCGTTAACTTCCCGGAAGTTTCGCTGCCGCTGCACGGTGGTCGTCGTCTGATGCACATTCACGAAAACCGCCCAGGCGTACTGACCGCGCTAAACCAGATTTTTGCCGAGCAGGGCGTCAACATTGCCGCGCAGTATCTGCAGACGTCCGCGCAGGTAGGTTACGTGGTTATCGATATTGAAGCGGATGAAGATGTGGCGGAGAAAGCGCTGCTGGCGATGAAAGCCCTGCCGGGAACCATTCGCGCTCGTCTGCTGTACTGATTTCCTCTACATGGGCAGGCGATGACCTGCCCATCTTTCCTCTGATTTCCCTGCCTCAAAATTTCTTTCTGTAACGCATACATTCTGTTTTCGAGCCTTGCCGCAATTGGCAACTAAAGGCAGTGCTGCGTGTTGTACAGCACTAAAAGGAATTTACGATAGAGGCTCAGCATCGCGCTGAAACGGGAAAGCCCCTACCGAAGCAGGGGCTCTAAAAAGGAAAGGGACGATGATGAGAGTCGTCATCATGCTGCTAATCCTGTTAATCATCGCTTGCCCAGCATATTAACAGAGAGTACGCAGGAGGGAGGTTCGCCTCCCTCACCCTTCACCGAGGAATTTAGGTCAAAAAAACGGCGCTGTCAATCGGCAAAAAACGGTTACCACGCCCAAATTTTGGACGGCGTTACCACCGCAGGCAGTGGGATATCCCACTCTTCGACAGGCAATTTTTCCACTCGCTGACAATCATGCGCGTAGCCTACGGGTTGGATCTGATGCTGCTGCCAGTTTTGTAGCGTCCGATCGTAAAAACCGCCGCCCATGCCCAGTCTTTGCCCGTCTTCATCAAACGCGACTAGCGGCGTAATTAGCACATCCAGCTGTGACAGCGGCAATACGTCGCGTACATCAAGGCGTGGTTCCTGGATCTTTAAGCGATTGGTGACCAGCTCACTCTGAGGATGATAGTGCAGGAACAGTAAATTACCGGGGCTGAAGGGATGAAGAACTGGGAGATAGACGCGCTTGCCAGCCCGCCAGAGCTGTTCGATCAACGGTTGGGTATCGAGTTCGCCATCAAAAGAAAGAAACACCGCCACGGTATGAGCGAGTACCACTGGGGGAAAACTCAGCATTCTGGTCGCGGCTTGCTGGCCGAAATGTCTTTGTTGATCAGGCGTTAATGCACGGCGGCGTTGCCGAATGAGTTGACGTATTTCTTGCCGGGATAAAGGAAGTTCAGAAAGTAGTGTCATGGCTGTTGCCAGGTAGAAGGGAATCTCCGAGATGCCGCCGCAGGCTGTAACCCTTGAACCCTTGGTTCAAGGTGAATGCGTCGTCACAGTTTTAAGGCTTCTCGGACGGGCCGAGCATGCTCACCAACCGTGGAGCGCCACATTCTTGTGGTATGAAATATCGGCTCAGGGGACTGGCCCGCTTGCAAACATCTCAGAGAAATTTTGTCTTCACGGTCACTCTACCACAGTAAACCGAAAAGTGTTATTCAAAGTTTTGGCCCGTTTTTTCGGTTATGCGACCCTGATCAAGCAACGCTTGTTCGATGGTCTGTTGTAGCATCCGAATACGTTGTTCCATGCTCGCCGCGTAATCACGCGTCTTCGCTTTTTCCTGAGTTAATTCATAGCTGATGTTCAACGCGGCGATGAAAACCAGCTGCTCAGTATTTGTGACTCTAGTGCGAACTTTCAGATCTTGCAATCGCTGATTCAGATCGTCCGCAGCCTGATTCAACGCATCCCTTTGTTCAGGCGGGCAATTCACTCGCAGTGAACGGCCAAATATTTGGATATCGACGGGTTGTGCAGACATGCCACCTTCCTGCTGATTGACTGCGCTGCCTTCGTCTCCAGACCGTGGGTCCGCGAAGGGGCGACACTATAGCTACCCTGGTATCAAGATACAAGCCCTTTTCTGGTCCACCAGGGTCCAAAGTGGTAGCATATCATGAATATCCTCCCTTTGATGACGAATGCTTATGTCTATACAGAACGAAATGCCTGGTTACAACGAAGTTAGCCAGTTTTTGAACCAACAAGGGGCCGGATTGACCCCCGCTGAAATGCACGGTTTGATCAGCGGGATGATTTGCGGTGGCAACAACGACAGCTCATGGCAGCCGCTGTTGCACGACCTGACGAACGAAGGTCTGGCTTTCGGTCACGAGCTGGCTCAGGCTCTGCTGAAAATGCACTCTGCCACCAGCGATGCGCTGGAAGATGATGGCTTCCTTTTTCAGCTTTATCTGCCTGAAGGCGATGACGTTAGCGTGTTCGATCGCGCCGATGCACTGGCTGGCTGGGTAAACCACTTTTTGCTGGGCCTCGGTGTGACACAACCGAAGCTCGATAAAGTGACAGGTGAAACCGGCGAAGCGATCGATGATCTGCGTAATATCGCCCAGTTGGGCTATGACGAAGACGAAGATCAGGAAGAGCTGGAAATGTCACTCGAAGAGATCATCGAATACGTGCGTGTTGCTGCATTGCTGTGCCATGACACATTCACGCGTCAGCAACCGACCGCACCGGAAGTCCGTAAACCGACTCTGCACTAAGAACAATTTCCATACACAAACTCGTTCAGGCTGCCGCAAGACGGCCATTGAGTGAACACCCTGGTGCTTAATTGACCAAGTGACTGGGGTGAGAGCGGGCTGCAATGATGTTGCGGCCTGAAGGAGGAAGTGTATGAGGGAGAGTGTCATGACTCAGCAAGAATACTTACGCCGCCGCCAGGCTTTGTTGGCGCAAATGCAGCCCGGCAGTGCTGCGCTAATTTTCGCTGCACCGGAAGCGACACGCAGCGCGGACAGTGAATATCCGTACCGCCAGAGCAGCGATTTCTGGTACTTCACCGGTTTTAACGAACCAGAAGCTGTGCTGGTGCTGATTAAAAGTGATGACACGCATAACCATAGCGTTTTGTTCAACCGGGTTCGCGACCTGACTGCAGAGATCTGGTTTGGCCGCCGTCTGGGCCAGGATGCAGCCCCGGCAAAACTGGGCGTTGACCGGGCGCTGGCCTTCAGCGAAATCAACCAACAGTTGCACCTGTTGCTCAATGGCCTGGACGCGGTGTATCACGCGCAGGGTGAATATGCCTGGGCCGACGAGATAGTCAGTACGGCGCTGGATAAGCTGCGTAAAGGTTCCCGGCAAAATCTGCACGCGCCTGCAGCAATTATCGACTGGCGTCCGATGGTGCATGAGATGCGCCTGTTTAAATCGGCAGAAGAGATTGCTGTTATGCGCCGGGCTGGGGAAATTACCGCCCTGGCGCATACCCGGGCGATGGAAAAATGCCGTCCGGGGATGTTTGAGTACCACCTGGAAGGGGAAATTCATCACGAATTCACCCGTCATGGTGCGCGTTACCCATCCTATAACACCATCGTTGGCAGCGGCGCAAACGGCTGTATCCTGCATTACACCGAAAACGAAAGTGAAATGCGTGATGGCGACCTGGTGCTGATTGATGCTGGATGTGAATACAAAGGCTACGCGGGCGATATCACGCGTACCTTCCCGGTTAACGGCAAATTTACACCAGCCCAGCGTGAGGTCTACGACATCGTACTGGAGTCGTTAGAAACCAGCCTGCGTCTGTATCGTCCAGGGACCTCCATTCAGGAGGTGACTGGCGAAGTGGTGCGCATCATGATTACCGGCCTGGTGAAGCTTGGTATCCTGCACGGTGAAGTCGATCAGTTGATTACCGAGAATGCGCACCGACCTTTCTTTATGCACGGTCTCAGCCACTGGCTGGGTCTGGATGTCCATGACGTCGGTGTTTATGGTCAGGACCGTTCGCGTGTCCTGGAGCCGGGAATGGTACTCACGGTTGAGCCAGGGTTGTATATCGCTCCGGATGCCGATGTCCCTCCTGCTTACCGCGGTATCGGCATTCGTATTGAAGATGACATCCTTATTACCGAAGACGGTAATGAAAATCTGACCGCCGGAGTGGTCAAGAAGGCGGATGACATTGAAGCCTTGATGGCTGCGGCGCGACTGCAATGAGCGTGATTATCGTCGGTGGCGGCATGGTCGGCGCGACGCTGGCGCTGGCCATTTCAGCGCTGAGCCATGGGACGCTGCCTGTTCATCTGATAGAAGCGAGCGAACCTGAAACCGATCGCCACCCGGGATTTGACGCCCGGGCAATTGCGCTGGCGGCAGGAACCAGCCAACAGCTGGCGCGAATTGGCGTGTGGCAGGCAATTGCTGATTGCGCAACGGCAATCAAAACGGTACACGTCAGTGACCGTGGGCATGCCGGATTCGTAACACTGGATGCACAGGAATACCATATTTCAGCGCTCGGTCAGGTGGTAGAACTGCACGATGTGGGGCTACGTCTGTTTGCGCTGCTGCGTAAAGCGCCGGGTGTCACATTGCACTGTCCCGCTCGTGTTGCCAGCGTGTCGCGCACGCAAGAACGTGTTGATGTTACACTGGAAAATGGCGAAATGATTACGGGGCATCTGCTGGTGGCTGCAGATGGCACGCGCTCTGCGTTGGCGACAGCCTGTGGGGTTGACTGGCAGCAACAGCCGTATGAACAACTGGCCGTCATTGCTAACGTCACGACTTCCGTTCCTCACGACGGACGTGCCTACGAGCGTTTCACGCCGCATGGTCCGCTGGCCATGCTGCCAATGGCGGAGGGGCGATGCTCGCTGGTGTGGTGCCATCCGCTGGAGAAGCGTGAAGAGATCATGTCCTGGTCAGATGAACAGTTTTGCCGCGAACTGCAACGCGCATTTGGCTGGCGGCTGGGGCGTATTACTCAGGCAGGTAAACGCAACGCTTACCCGCTGTCTTTAACAACCGCGCTGAAAGCGATTACCCATCGTACGGTGCTGGTGGGTAATGCGGCACAGACGCTGCATCCTATTGCCGGACAAGGTTTTAACCTTGGACTTCGTGATGCCATGAGTCTTGCCGAAACGTTGACTCAGGCCCAGGATGACGCGGAAGATGTGGGCGATTATGCGGTGCTGTCGCGTTATCAACAGCGCCGTCAGCGCGATCGCGAGGTAACGATTGGTGTCACCAACAGTCTGGTGTATCTGTTTGCCAATCGCTGGGCTCCGTTGGTCGTTGGGCGTAATGCCGGACTGATAGCAATGGAATTATTTACACCCGCGCGCGATGCGTTGGCGGAGCGGACCCTGGGTTGGGTTGCGCGATAAATATGACCTGTAGGCCGAATTAAAGAAGTAGGCCTGATAAGCGCAGCGCCATCAGGCAATGTCGCGGAATTGATGCCGGATGGCGGCTTTGCCTTATCCGGCCTACGGTTTTTGATTGTCCTATTTTCAGGAGCAAACAGTGCAAAGTGTTGATGTAGCAATTGTTGGTGGCGGCATGGTGGGACTGGCGGTTGCCTGCGGCCTGCAGGGCAGCGGATTACGCGTTGCTGTGTTAGAACAACATGTTCCACAGCCTTTGGCGGCGGATGCACCCCCTCAGCTTCGCGTGTCGGCAATTAACGCGGCCAGTGAAAAACTGCTGACGCGCCTTGGCGTATGGTCGGATATTGTTGCCCGTCGCGCTTGCTGCTACCACGGCATGGAAGTCTGGGATAAAGACAGCTTTGGACGCATTGAATTTGATGACCAGAGTATGGGTTACAGCCATTTGGGGCATATCGTTGAAAACTCGGTGATTCACTACGCACTGTGGCAAAAAGCACAGCGTTCAGCAGATATCTCGCTGATGGCACCGGCTGAGTTACAGCAGGTGGCCTGGGGAGAGAATGAGGCGTTCCTGACGCTGAAAGATGGCTCCATGCTGACCGCCCGTCTGGTGATTGGTGCTGACGGTGCAAACTCGTGGCTGCGCAACAAAGCGGATATTCCGCTGACGTTCTGGGATTACCGTCATCATGCGCTGGTGGCGACGATCCGCACGCAAGAAGCCCATGGCGCGGTTGCGCGTCAGGCGTTTCATGGCGAAGGTATCCTGGCGTTCCTGCCGCTTAGCGACCCACATTTGTGCTCTATTGTCTGGTCTCTCTCGCCGCAGGACGCTGAACGTATGCAGCAGGCAAGTACAGATGATTTCAATCAGGCTCTGAATATCGCTTTCGATAATCGTCTGGGGTTATGCCAGCTTGAAAGCGAACGCCAGACGTTTCCGCTGACGGGGCGCTATGCCCGCCAGTTTGCCGCCCATCGTATGGCCCTGGTAGGGGACGCGGCGCATACCATTCATCCGCTGGCAGGGCAGGGGGTGAACCTCGGTTTTATGGATGCAGCGGAGCTGATTGATGAACTTAAGCGCCTGCAACGTCAGGGGAAAGACATCGGTCAGTACCTCTATCTGCGCCGTTATGAGCGTAGCCGCAAGCACAGTGCTGCGCTGATGCTGGCTGGAATGCAGGGGTTCCGTGAACTGTTTGCCGGGGAAAATCCGGCGAAGAAATTACTGCGTGATATTGGTCTGAAACTGGCCGATACCCTCCCGGGCGTAAAACCACAACTCATCCGCCAGGCGATGGGGCTGAACGATCTTCCTGAGTGGCTTCGCTAGTGTCCGTAAGGACAATCTTAAGAGTTTGAAACCCGTCACACTTTCCTCTCCCGGCGTGCGCGCCGGGATGGCTCTCTCATTTGAAATAATCTAATTCCACGCCTTTTTTCGCATTAGTTTTTTTAATATTACGTTTTTTTCATAACGCCATTTTTGACATTTTTTCCACATTTAATATGGATTGATGCGGCTTAACTTCACTTATCTTCGCCTGTTGTTCTGACATAATGGCATTTAACTGGTTTTTTATGCTGTCGGCGATCTGACTATTTTTAGTCATAAGCTAATGTGATGGTTAATTTTGCCTTATGGTTTAGCGCCTGTTTCGGTGGTAAGTTCAGGACAAAGAGAACGTTTGCGTCGCAGCCCCTGGAGCGGCTGTGGTGCTGGGTTTCGTGGCGAAGATTTCACCACGAAAGAGTTGATAGCCCCGCTTATTCAACGAGGAAAAGATGGCTCAACAGACTCCTTTGTACGAACAACACACGCTATGTGGCGCGCGCATGGTTGATTTCCATGGCTGGATGATGCCACTGCATTACGGTTCTCAGCTCGATGAGCACCATGCTGTCCGCACCGATGCCGGTATGTTTGATGTGTCGCACATGACCATCGTCGACCTGCGCGGCAGCCGCACCCGGGAGTTCTTGCGCTATCTGCTGGCAAACGACGTCGCGAAGCTAACGAAGACAGGTAAAGCCCTTTACTCCGGTATGCTCAATGCTTCGGGCGGCGTGATAGATGACCTGATTGTCTACTACTTCACTGAAGATTTCTTCCGCCTCGTTGTAAACTCCGCCACCCGCGAAAAAGACCTCTCCTGGATTACCCAACACGCTGAACCTTACGCCATCGACATCACTGTTCGTGATGACCTGTCGCTGATCGCGGTGCAGGGACCAAACGCGCAGGCAAAAGCTGCCACGTTGTTTACTGACGAACAACGCCATGCTGTTGAAGGTATGAAACCGTTCTTCGGCGTGCAGGCGGGTGATTTGTTTATCGCGACCACGGGTTATACCGGTGAAGCGGGATATGAAATTGCCATGCCGAATGAAAAGGCTGCGGATTTCTGGCGTGCGCTGGTCGAAGCCGGTGTTCAGCCTTGCGGTCTGGGCGCGCGTGATACGCTTCGTTTAGAAGCCGGTATGAACCTGTATGGTCAGGAGATGGATGAGGGTATCTCCCCGCTGGCAGCCAATATGGGCTGGACTATCGCGTGGGAACCGACCGATCGCGACTTTATTGGTCGTGAAGCGCTGGAAATGCAGCGCGAAAAAGGCCACGAGCAACTGGTCGGCCTGGTCATGACGGAGAAAGGTGTGCTGCGCAATGAACTGCCAGTGCGTTTTACTGATGCGTCGGGCAACCAGCATGAAGGCATCATCACCAGCGGAACCTTCTCCCCAACGTTGGGCTACAGCATCGCGCTGGCACGCGTTCCGGCAGGTATCGGCGAAACGGCGATTGTGCAAATTCGTAACCGCGAAATGCCAGTTAAAGTCACTAAACCTATTTTTGTGCGTAACGGCAAAGCCGTCGCGTAATTCATCCTTTTTTGGAGATTGATTGATGAGCAACGTACCTGCAGAACTGAAATACAGCAAAGAACACGAATGGTTGCGCAAAGAAGCTGACGGTTCTTACACCGTTGGTATCACCGAACACGCTCAGGAGCTGTTGGGCGACATGGTTTTCGTTGATCTGCCTGACGTTGGCACGACCGTAAGCGCGGGTGATGACTGCGCCGTTGCGGAATCCGTAAAAGCGGCATCTGATATTTATGCGCCAGTCGGCGGTGAGATTGTTGCGGTTAATGATGCACTCAGCGATTCTCCGGAGCTGGTTAACAGCGAGCCGTATACCGGCGGCTGGATCTTCAAAATCAAAGCCAGCGATGAAAGTGAGATTGAATCACTGCTGGATGCGACCGCATATGAAGCTTTGTTAGAAGACGAGTAAATACGCTTTTGCCGGATGGCGCTGCGCTTATCCGGCCTACAAAGCATGCGTAGGCCCGGTAAGCGCTAGCGCCACCGGGCACGTAGACAGAGACAATCACGATTCACTGCACGTTTCAGGAACCATCGCCCATGACACAGACGTTAAGCCAGCTTGAAAACAGCGGCGCTTTCATTGAACGCCACATCGGACCGGACGCCGCGCAGCAGCAAGAGATGCTGAATGCGGTAGGCGCCGAGTCGTTAAACGCGCTGATCGGCCAGATTGTGCCGAAAGACATTCAGCTCGCAACCCCGCCGCAGGTAGGCGAGGCGGCGACCGAATACGCTGCGCTGGCTGAATTAAAAGCCATCGCCGGGCGTAACAAGCGCTTCACGTCCTACATTGGCATGGGCTACACCGCCGTGCAGTTGCCGCCGGTTATCCTGCGCAACATGCTGGAAAACCCGGGCTGGTACACCGCGTACACGCCGTATCAGCCAGAAGTTTCTCAGGGCCGTCTGGAAGCGCTGCTGAACTTCCAGCAGGTGACGCTGGACCTGACGGGGCTGGACATGGCATCCGCATCTCTGCTGGATGAAGCCACCGCTGCAGCTGAAGCTATGGCGATGGCAAAACGCATCAGTAAGCTGAAAAACGCCAACCGTTTCTTTGTCGCTGCTGATGTTCATCCGCAAACCCTGGATGTCGTGCGTACCCGTGCACAAACCTTCGGTTTTGACGTTATCGTCGATGATGCGGAAAAAGCACTGGATCACCAGGATGTGTTCGGCGTGCTGTTACAGCAGGTTGGTACTACCGGTGAAGTGCACGACTACAGCAAACTGATTGCTGAGTTGAAATCCCGTAAGGTCGTGGTCAGCGTTGCTGCCGATTTTATGGCGCTGGTTCTGCTGACCGCCCCGGGTAAACAGGGCGCAGACATTGTGTTCGGCTCTGCACAGCGTTTCGGCGTACCGATGGGATACGGTGGTCCGCACGCAGCGTTCTTTGCTGCTAAAGACGAATTCAAACGCTCCATGCCAGGCCGTATTATCGGCGTATCGAAAGATGCGGCGGGCAATACCGCACTGCGTATGGCGATGCAGACTCGTGAGCAGCATATCCGTCGCGAGAAAGCGAACTCCAACATTTGTACCTCGCAGGTCCTGCTGGCCAACATCGCCAGCCTGTATGCTGTTTATCATGGTCCGGTAGGCCTGAAACGTATTGCTAACCGCATCCACCGCCTGGCCGATATTCTGGCGGCGGGTCTGCAACAGAAAGGGCTGAAGCTGCGACATGCGCATTACTTCGACACCTTGTGTGTAGAAGTGGCCGATAAAGCGGCGGTACTGGCGCGTGCTGAGGCGGCTGAAATCAACCTGCGCAGCGATATTCATAACGCAGTAGGTATCACGCTCGATGAAACCACCACCCGTGAAAACGTGGTGCAGCTGTTCAATGTTCTGCTGGGCGACAGCCACGGCCTGAACATCGACGCGCTGGATAAAGATGTAGCGCTCGACAGCCGTTCTATTCAGGACAGCATGCTGCGTGATGACGCAATCCTCAGCCATCCGGTATTTAATCGCTACCATAGCGAAACTGAAATGATGCGCTACATGCACTCGCTGGAGCGTAAAGATCTGGCGCTGAACCAGGCGATGATCCCGCTGGGCTCCTGCACCATGAAGCTTAATGCGGCAGCTGAGATGATTCCAATCACCTGGCCGGAATTTGCCGAACTGCACCCGTTCTGCCCGCCAGAACAGGCAGAAGGTTATCACCAGATGATCGGCCAGCTTTCCGAGTGGCTGGTAAAACTGACCGGTTATGACGCTGTCTGCATGCAGCCGAACTCCGGTGCACAGGGCGAATATGCTGGCCTGCTGGCAATTCGTCATTATCACGAAAGCCGTAATGAAGGTCATCGTGATATCTGCCTGATCCCGGCTTCTGCGCATGGTACCAACCCGGCCTCTGCTCAAATGGCAGGTATGCAGGTCGTCGTTGTTGCGTGTGATAAGAACGGTAACATCGATCTTGGCGATCTGCGCGAAAAAGCGGCACAGGCGGGTGAAAACCTCTCTTGCATCATGGTCACCTATCCGTCTACGCACGGCGTATATGAAGAAACCATCCGTGAAGTATGTGAAATTGTGCATCAGTTTGGCGGTCAGGTTTACCTTGATGGTGCGAACATGAACGCCCAGGTTGGTATCACTTCGCCAGGCTTTATCGGCGCAGATGTATCGCACCTCAACTTGCATAAAACGTTCTGCATTCCGCACGGCGGCGGCGGCCCAGGTATGGGACCAATTGGCGTTAAATCGCATCTGGCACCGTTCGTGCCGGGCCACAGTGTGGTACAGATTGAAGGGATGCTCACCCGTCAGGGCGCAGTTTCTGCGGCCCCGTTCGGTAGTGCATCTATTCTGCCAATCAGTTGGATGTACATCCGCATGATGGGGGCAGAAGGCCTGAAGCAGGCAAGCCAGGTGGCTATTCTAAATGCCAACTACATTGCCAGCCGTCTGAAGGATGCATATCCGGTGCTGTATACCGGTCGTGATGGCCGTGTGGCTCATGAATGTATTCTCGATATTCGCCCACTGAAAGAAGAGACCGGTATCAGCGAACTGGATATTGCCAAGCGTCTGATCGATTATGGTTTCCATGCGCCGACCATGTCATTCCCGGTTGCGGGTACGCTGATGGTCGAACCAACGGAATCCGAAAGCAAAGTAGAATTGGATCGCTTTATCAATGCGATGCTGGCTATCCGCGCTGAGATCGAGCGCGTGAAAGTCGGTGAGTGGCCGCTGGAAGATAACCCGCTGGTTAACTCTCCGCATACCCAGAATGAACTGGTGTCTGAGTGGACTCACGGTTATAGCCGCGAAATCGCTGTCTTCCCGGCGGGTGTCGCGAACAAATACTGGCCGACCGTGAAGCGTCTCGATGATGTTTACGGTGACCGTAACCTGTTCTGCTCTTGCGTACCGATGAGTGAATATCAGTAACTTTTTCGCGTAGTAAAGCCGTTTCCTGGCCGGGTAAGGCGAAGCCGCCTCCCGGCCTTTTCATATCTGGAGGAAAGCATGGGAATCGCACTGGTTACTGGCGGCAGTCGTGGTATTGGACGGGCAACAGCGTTGCAGTTGGCAGAAGAGGGCTACACGGTTGCGGTTAACTTTCATCATAATATTCGCGCAGCAACGGAGGTGGTCAATCGCATCATCGCTGCTGGAGGGCGCGCGTTTATTCTGCGTGCGGATATCAGTGATGAGAGCCAGGTGGTGGCGATGTTCGATGCTATTGACCGCGAAGGCGAACCATTGGCTGCACTGGTCAATAATGCTGGGATCTTGTTTGAGCAGAGCACGGTGGAGAACCTAACGGCTGAGCGAATCAATCGTGTCCTGGCAACCAATGTGACTGGCTATTTTCTGTGTTGTCGGGAAGCGGTAAAACGGATGTCGTTAAAACACGGTGGTCAGGGTGGGGCGATTGTGAATGTTTCTTCAGCAGCATCAAGACTTGGTGCGCCTTTCGAATATGTTGATTATGCCGCATCGAAAGGCGCTGTGGATTCGTTAACGACCGGACTGGCGCTGGAAGTGGCGGCACAGGGGATTCGTGTAAACTGCGTACGACCGGGCCTGATCTACACTGAGATGCATGCGTCAGGTGGAGAGCCAGGAAGGGTTGATCGCGTGAAACCCATTTTGCCGATGCAGCGAGGCGGACAGCCGGAAGAGGTCGCGCAGGCGATAGTTTGGTTGTTGAGCGAAAAGGCCTCTTACGTGACGGGCAGTTTTCTGGAGCTGGCGGGCGGGAAGTAGGCATTTAATTGCCGGATGGCGCTGCGCTTATCCGGCCTACGGGAGCATAACCTGTAGGCCGGATAAGATGTTTACGCCGCCATCCGGCAAAAATCAACGTTTCTCGCCGTTGCTGGCAATCACTTCTTTGTACCAGTTAAAACTTTTCTTGCGCGAACGCGACATATCGCCGGTGCCATCGTCGTGTTTATTCACATAGATAAAGCCATATCGTTTGCTGTACTGGCCGGTGGTGAATGATACGCAGTCGATGCAGCCCCACGGTGTGTAGCCCATCAGATCCACGCCATCATACGTTACTGCTTTCATCATCTCTTCGACATGAGCACGCAGATAGTCGATACGATAGTCATCGTTGATGCTACCGTCTTCTTCTACTTTATCGTAGGCGCCAAAACCGTTTTCGACGATAAACAGCGGTTTCTGATAACGCTCGTACAGTTCGCATAATGCATAGCGCAGCCCAACTGGATCTACCTGCCAGCCCCAGTCGGAGGCCTTTACGTGTGGGTTTGGCACACTGCCTTCAAAACCCGAGATTGCATCGCCGCTACCACCTTCTGCTTTTACTGCGTTAGTCATGTAATAGCTAAAGCCGAGATAATCGCAGGTCCCTTCACGCAGGATTTGCTCATCTCCTGCTTCCATTCGGATGTTGAATTCGCGGCGTTCCCACTCGTTCAGTACATATGATGGATAGTAGCCGCGCAGTTGAACGTCGGTGAAAACATAGCGCTCACGCATAGATTCCTGCGCGAACATGACATCCTCAGGCTTACAGGAGAACGGATACAGCGGTACCATCGCCAGCATGCAACCGACTTTCATTTCAGGGTTGATGCGGCGTGCGGCTTTCACTGCCAGAGCGCTGGCCACGAACTGGTGATGCAGCACCTGGTACATGGTTTCTTCTGGATTTTCATGTTCGGTATACACCACGCCGGAGCAGCAATAGCCAAACAGTGGTGCGCGCCAGTTACGCTGGTTGTTGATCTCGTTAAAGGTCATCCAGTATTTGACCTTGTGCTTGTAGCGCTCAAAGACAACTTCAGCAAAACGAACAAAGAAATCGACGACGTTGCGATTGGTCCAGCTTCCGTACTGTTGAACCAGATGCAGCGGCATTTCGAAGTGGGAAAGTGTGATAACCGGCTCGATGTTGTATTTGAGCAATTCATCGAACATATCATCGTAGAACTTCAGACCTTCTTCGTTCGGTTGTGATTCGTCACCTTGCGGGAAGATACGAGTCCATGCGATAGAGGTACGGAAGCACTTGAAACCCATTTCAGCAAACAGCTTGATGTCTTCTTTGTAATGACTGTAAAAATCGACAGCTTCATGGTTGGGATAGTACTTGCCGGGCACAATGTCTTGAGTGATCTCACGGGGAACACCATGTGCGCCTCCGGTCAGTACGTCGCAAATACTGGGACCTTTGCCACCTTTGTTCCAGCCGCCTTCAACCTGATGCGCCGCTACTGCGCCGCCCCATAAAAAATCTTTTGGTAAGGTAAGTTTTTTCATCTGCGCTCAGTCTCAAATTAATACAATCTGATTTTGAGTCTAACAAAGGAAAGATAAATGTCACGATATAACAAAATAGCGGAAATGTGATTTGTTACATCAAAAAAACATATTGTTTTTTTTACGCTAATCTTTTCGCCAGCTTGCGGCCGAGTGATTCCAGAATATAAATAACAGGAATTTGCGTGGTAATATCATAGACCCCCGCAATGCGGGTTTGCGGTACGTGCCAGGAGAGGTTAAAGTCGGCGAGTTTCGCCAGTCGTGAGTGCTCATGGCAGGTAATCGACAGGACTTTACAGTTATGTAGGCTGAACTGGCTGGCGAAACGCAGGATTTCCTCTGTTTCGCCAGAGACGGACAGGACAATCGCCAGCGCGTTTCTGGCCATATCATTGGTTACCGGAAAATAAGGATCGTCGATATGGTTACTGAATTTACCCACATTGGAGAAAAAACGTGCGCCATATTTTGCAAGCGCCCCTGATGTTCCCGCACCGACGAATATGATACGCTCGGAAGATAATATAATATCAACAGCCTGTTCGAGCAGTTTATCAAACTCGTCATTGTTTACGCCTTTAAAAAAGCTAATTATCTCGCTGGCGCCAAAATTAGCCTGTTGCGGTTCATTCTGCTCTAAATATAATTTAAAGCGTACGCGAAATTCTGAGTAGCCCTCACATTTAAGCTTGCGGCAAAAGCGCAACACGGTAGTTGTGGATACGCCCACGGCATCGGCCAGTTCGCGAATGGTCATGTACATGACTTTGTCACGGTTTTTGATGACATAGTTATAGACCAGCATCTCAAGATTGTTGAGACTGGCGATGGCAGCGTGGGAGAACATACTCACAATGGCAAAACTCACTCATCAGACTTCATCTACAGGGAATAATAACATGCAGCCAAATGACATCACTTTTTTTCAACGCTTCCAGGATGACATTCTGGCCGGACGTAAGACCATCACCATTCGTGATGAGTCTGAATCACACTTCAAAGCCGGCGATATTCTGCGCGTTGGGCGCTTCGAGGATGATGGTTACTTCTGCACGATTGAAGTTGTCGGCACTTCAACCGTTACACTGGATACGCTAACGGAAAAACATGCCCAGCAGGAAAACATGACGCTTGAAGAACTTAAACAGGTGATTGCCGAGATTTACCCGGATCAAACGCAATTTTATGTGATTGATTTTAAATGTCTTTAACTTGACTGGTACAGTTGTTAGCTGAAATATAAAATATAATTGTATGATTTTTATTGATTATTTATTATTTGATAAATATTTTAGCTAACAGGTGTTCACTGGAACCATTCTCAGTTACGCTAGAGACGCAATCACGAAAGTGTTCGTTTTACCGGAGTAACGTATGGTTCAGAAGCCATTAATCGCGCAGGGATATTCGCTGGCTGAGGAAATAGCCAATAGCATCAGTCACGGTATCGGGCTGGTGTTTGGGATTGTCGGACTGGTGCTGTTGCTGGTTCAGGCAGTGGATACCAATGCCAGTGCTATGGCGATTACCAGCTATAGCCTGTATGGCGGCAGCATGATCCTGCTATTCCTTGCTTCAACCTTGTATCACGCCATCCCTCATCAGAAAGCGAAAATCTGGCTGAAAAAATTCGACCACTGCGCTATTTATCTGCTGATTGCCGGGACTTACACGCCGTTTCTGTTGGTGGGACTGGATTCGCCACTGGCGCGTGGATTGATGATCGTTATCTGGAGTCTGGCGCTGCTTGGTATTTTATTCAAACTGACTATTGCTCACCGCTTTAAGGTTTTGTCGCTGGTGACCTATCTGACGATGGGGTGGTTATCGTTGATTGTGGTGTATCAACTGGCGATTAAACTGGCCGCAGGCGGTGTGACGTTATTGGCAGTGGGGGGCGTTGTGTATTCGCTGGGCGTGATTTTCTACGTCTGCAAACGTATTCCTTACAACCATGCTATCTGGCATGGGTTTGTGCTGGGTGGCAGTGTTTGTCACTTTCTGGCGATTTATTTGTATGTTGGGTAACACGCATAGATCCAGTGCAACCCCAGGGGCGGCGTAAACGCCTCGCCCTGGATATGTTTTGTAGGCCGGATAAGGCAACGCCGCCATCCGGCGGCATGCCCTGAATTGCCTGATGGCGCTGCGCTTATCAGGCCTACTAATTACTCTTCGTTTAACGAATACGGCAGCGGCACAATATGCAGCGTTTTCGCATCATTACGCACGCGGAACACGCTGTCTGCTTCCATATCGTTATTCATCACGACCTGTACTAACACCTGACCATCGGCCAGTTGCACGGCAGCAAGAACGGTACCGGTACGACGCCAGTTCTCACCCATTTTTAGCTCCAGATCTTCACCCGCTTCTGGTACCCGGCTGGCAGTACCCGCCAGGGTCCACATTGCGCGCTTATTGGCGCCGCGGAATTTTGCGCGGGCAACCATTTCCTGGCCGGTGTAACAGCCTTTTTTGAAGCTAATACCACCCAGAGCCTGAAGGTTAGTGGCCTGTGGAATAAACTGACCGCTGTTGGCGGTGTCGATCACCGGGATACCCGCTTCGATATCCAGCGCCAGCCATTGCTGGCTGTTATTCAATTCTGCTTCGCCGCGCAGTTTCTCTGCAATCATCTCAGCGGTTGCGACATCAACGATCAGCAGGAAGCGTTCAGACGGATGCTCGAACCACAGCAGGGTGGAAGCGCCGTGGGTAACGACCTGCTTATCGCTGGTTGGCAGTTCGCTAAAGAGATTGGCCAGCGCTGCACGCGCCTGGAAGCCCGCTACACCCAGCAGGACGCGCTCATCATCCGGGGCAATCACGACCTTCGAGAAGACGGCGTATTTTTTCAGTTCGGTTAATTGGGCATCACGCAGGCTACGGCGTTCAAGCCAGGCAAAGCCATCAGCCTGACGGAAGAGACGCAGGTTGCTCCACATTTTGCCTTTGGCGTCGCAGTGAGCTGCCAGCAGGTGTTGCTGTTCGGTCATCTGGCTGACATCTGCGGTGACCTGACCCTGGATGTATTTTTCACTGTCGACACCGGTAATGGTGGCGAGAGCCCAATCGTCGAGCGTCATTAGCGTCAGAGGCAAACGTGCCGACGCAAACGGCTGGCGAGGAGGAAACGATGTAAAAGCCATAATAATGTCCTGATTTGCTTAACGCGGTAATAATGACTAATGGTAAAAGAGCTATGGGCTATTGCAAGCGGTTTAAACATCCTGTTTGTGCCTTATATTAAGCTTTGCGAGGAGACATCCAAAAAAAGTGAACCCTTTGACTTAATGTGGTTTTATTTAGCGATCGCGCTTCCGTTTACTGATATTCCCGTAAAAGAGCGTGAAAAACACGTTACAATAGCCGGATACTTCGTTTTCGCGAGACAGGGAAAAGAACATGGATATTAACAACAAAGCACGTATTCATTGGGCATGCCGCCGCGGTATGCGTGAACTGGACATCTCTATCATGCCGTTTTTCGAACATGAGTATGACAACTTAAGTGACGAAGAAAAACGCATCTTTATCCGTCTGCTGGAATGCGATGATCCAGACTTATTTAACTGGTTGATGAATCATGGGAAACCGGCTGATGAGCAGCTGGAGCAGATGGTGCGACTCATCCAGACACGGAATCGGGAACGTGGTCCAGTGGCAATCTGATTTACGCGTTTCATGGCGCGCACAGTGGCTCTCTCTGCTCATTCATGGGCTGGTTGCGGTATTCATTTTATTGATGCCCTGGCCTTTGAGTTACACCCCATTATGGCTGGTGCTGCTCTCTCTGGTGGTGTTTGATAGCGTACGCAGTCAGCGTCGCATTAACGCTTGTCAGGGAGAGATTAGACTGTTAATGGACGGTCGCCTGCGCTGGCAGGGGCAGGAGTGGTCTATCGTTTGTGCACCCTGGATGATTAAAACGGGCATGATGCTGCGTTTGCGTTCAGATGCAGGAAAACGTCAGCATTTGTGGCTGGCAGCGGACAGCATGGATGACACAGAGTGGCGGGATTTGCGGCGGTTAATGCTGCAACAGGCGAAGCAGGGTTAACGCCGGCGAATGACCGATGGCGAGCAGCTATAGTTTAGTGCGCTATGTAGGCCGGAGAAGGCATTCACGCCGTCATCCGGCAACACGGTTTTCAGGACCAGTGTTCGGCCATTTCACCGAGAATTTGCTCACACCAGGTCTGGATACGTTCATCGCTGAGGTCGTATTGGTTAGTTTCATCCAGAGCTAAACCGACAAACAGCTGCCCATCGGCAATCACGGGTTTATCGCTGGTGAATTCATAACCTTCTGTTGGCCAGTAACCGACAAACTTAACACCTTTGGTGACCAGTTTATCATGCAGCATACCCAGAGCATCAAGGAACCACTCACCGTACCCCAGTTGATCACCCATGCCGTAAAGCGCGACAATCTTGCCTTCCAGGTTGAGGTTGTCCAGTTGCTCCCAGACCGCTTCCCAGTCTTCCTGAATTTCACCGAAATCCCAGGTTGGAATACCCAAAATGAGCACGTCATACTGCTCCATTAGGGCGGGGGAATCATCCTTGAGATTGTGCAGTGTCACCAGTTCGGGACCAAGGATATCGCGGATTTTTTCTGCTGCCATTTCGGTGTAGCACGTGCTGGAACCGTAAAAAAGACCCATGTTCATGACGTAAACATCTCAATTCTGCTGTAGCGTTGCGGCTAGTGTAACAGAATCGCCGCAATCTCGGCACAATGAGGCATAATGCATCAAAAATGAGAGTGAATTAAGGGGCGCGAGTGGAACAAGATCTGGCACGCATCGAGCAATTTCTTGATGCCCTGTGGCTGGAGCGAAATCTGGCGGAGAACACGTTAAGTGCGTATCGTCGCGATCTGACAATGCTTGTTGAATGGTTGCACCATCGTGGCATTTCACTGGCGACCGCGCAGAGCGATGATTTGCAGGCATTGCTGGCTGAGCGAATGGATGGCGGGTATAAAGCCACCAGTTCAGCACGTTTGCTCAGTGCCATGCGGCGTTTTTTTCAGCATCTTTATGGCGAAAAATTTCGCGAAGACGATCCAAGCGCCTCGCTTGCTTCACCTAAACTTCCGCAGCGTTTGCCAAAAGATCTTAGCGAAGCGCAGGTAGAACGGCTGCTGCAGGCCCCGCTTATCGACCAACCGCTTGAGCTACGCGACAAAGCGATGCTGGAGGTTTTGTACGCCACGGGGTTGCGCGTATCAGAGTTGGTGGGGCTGACGATGAGCGATATTAGTCTGCGCCAGGGCGTTGTGCGGGTGATTGGTAAAGGTAACAAAGAGCGGCTTGTGCCGCTGGGCGAAGAAGCCGTGTACTGGCTGGAAACATACCTGGAACACGGTCGTCCGTGGTTGCTCAACGGCGTATCGATTGACGTACTGTTTCCCAGCCAGCGTGCGCAGCAGATGACCCGTCAGACTTTCTGGCATCGTATTAAACACTATGCTGTGTTAGCAGGGATCGACAGCGAGAAACTGTCGCCGCACGTATTGCGGCACGCTTTTGCCACGCATCTGCTCAATCACGGCGCTGACCTGCGCGTGGTGCAGATGCTGCTGGGGCATAGCGATCTCTCGACTACACAGATTTATACACATGTCGCAACGGAGCGCTTGCGTCAACTACATCAACAGCATCACCCACGAGCGTGAGTGCTGACAGTAAAGGATAGGTTATGAAGAAACGTTTTATGATGCTCACCCTGCTGGCTACTGCGTTTTCAGGCATGGTGCATGCAGACGATGCGGCTATTCGCCAGTCATTAGCGAAGCTGGGCGTGCAGAGCACCGAAATTCAACCTGCTCCGGTTGCGGGCATGAAAACCGTACTGACCAATAGCGGTGTGCTGTACGTTACTGAAGACGGCAAGCATATTATTCAGGGGCCGATGTATGACGTAAGTGGCGCAAGCCCGGTGAATGTCACTAACCAACTGCTGATGAAGCATCTGAATGCGCTGGAAAAAGAGATGATCGTCTACAAGGCGCCGCAGGAAAAACACGTCATCACCGTTTTCACCGACATCACTTGTGGCTACTGCCACAAGTTGCATGAAGAAATGAAAGACTACAACGCGCTGGGCATCACAGTCCGTTATCTGGCCTTCCCTCGACAGGGGCTGGAAAGCCAGGCCGAGCAGGACATGAAGTCAATCTGGTGTGCAAAAGACAAAAACAAAGCCTTTGACGATGCGATGGCGGGTAAGGGCGTGAAAGCGGCGACCTGTGATGTGGATATCGCGAATCATTACGCGCTGGGCGTGCAGTTTGGCGTCAGTGGCACACCGGCGATTGTCCTGAGCAACGGCTATGTTGTTCCGGGCTATCAGGGGCCGAAAGAGATGAAAGAATTCCTCGACGCACACGAAAAACAGACCAGCGGTAAATAATTCGCGTGAAACAACAGATACAACTCCGTCGGCGTGAGGCCGACGAGACTGCTGAACTGCCTGCGGATTTACCTCCCTTGTTGCGTCGTTTGTACGCCAGTCGTGGCGTGCGTAGTGCGCAGGAGCTTGAACGTAGCGTGAAAGGGATGTTGCCGTGGCAGCATTTGAACGGCGTCGAAAAAGCGGTTGAGATCCTCTATAACGCCTTTCGCGAAGGAACCCGCATCATTGTGGTGGGGGATTTCGATGCCGATGGTGCGACCAGCACGGCACTGAGCATCCTGGCGATGCGTGCGTTGGGCTGTAGTAATGTTGACTACCTGGTGCCCAACCGTTTTGAAGACGGATATGGCTTAAGCCCGGAAGTCGTGGATCAGGCGCATGCCCGGGGCGCTCAACTGATCGTTACTGTGGATAACGGCATCTCTTCTCATGCGGGGATTGAGCATGCCAGAACGCTGAATATTCCGGTGGTGGTGACGGATCACCACCTACCCGGTGATACGCTGCCGGGCGCGGAAGCAATCATCAATCCTAACCTGCACGACTGTGAATTTCCGTCGAAATCGCTGGCAGGCGTGGGGGTAGCCTTCTACCTGATGTTGGCGCTGCGCACCTTCCTGCGTGACAAAGGCTGGTTTGATGAACGTGGTATCGCACCGCCTAATCTGGCCGATTTGCTTGATCTGGTTGCTTTGGGCACAGTAGCGGACGTGGTGCCGCTGGATGCCAATAACCGTATCCTGACGTGGCAAGGTTTAAGCCGAATTCGTGCGGGAAAGTGCCGCCCTGGCATTAAGGCGCTACTGGAGATTTCCAATCGCGACCCGCTTAAACTGGCCGCCAGTGATTTAGGTTTTGCGCTTGGCCCTCGGCTGAACGCGGCAGGTCGTCTGGATGATATGTCCGTCGGCGTTGCGCTGTTGCTGTGCGATAACATTGGTGAGGCGCGTATGCTGGCCAATGAACTGGATGCACTCAACCAGACGCGAAAAGAGATTGAACAGGGGATGCAGGCAGAAGCTCTGACCCTGTGTGAAAAACTGGAGCGCAGTAGTGACACTCTCCCGGGGGGCCTGGCGATGTATCATCCCGAATGGCACCAGGGGGTGGTCGGCATTCTGGCATCGCGTATTAAAGAGCGTTTCCATCGTCCGGTAATCGCTTTTGCTCCTGCGGGGGATGGCACCTTAAAAGGTTCCGGACGTTCGATCCAGGGACTGCATATGCGTGATGTGCTGGAGCGTCTGGATACACTTTATCCCGGCATGATCATCAAGTTTGGTGGACATGCGATGGCAGCAGGCCTGTCGCTGGAAGAAGCGCAGTTCGAGCATTTCCAGCAGCGTTTTGGCGAGCTGGTAACAGAATGGCTAGACCCTGCTTTATTACAGGGTGAGGTAGTCTCTGATGGTCCGCTGAGTGCGGCAGAGATGACCATGGAAGTCGCGCAAATGCTGCGTGATGCCGGTCCGTGGGGGCAAATGTTCCCGGAGCCGCTGTTTGATGGACATTTTCGCCTGCTCCAGCAACGCCTGGTTGGTGAGCGTCACCTGAAAGTGATGGTGGAACCGGTTGGCGGCGGGCCGCTGCTGGACGGTATTGCGTTTAACGTCGACACCCGTTGCTGGCCGGATAACGGTGTTCGCGAAGTTCAGCTTGCCTACAAACTGGATATTAATGAGTTTCGCGGCAACCGCTCATTGCAAATTATTATCGATAATATCTGGCCACTTTAGCGTCACTATATCTATAAAAAAGAGCGTGAATTGGTTACAATCCCGCTCTTATAACCGCATTTTGACTCGTTCAATAAAAGAAATCAGACCATGTTTGAAATTAATCCGGTAAATAACCGCATTCAGGACCTCACGGAACGCTCTGACGTTCTTAGGGGGTATCTTTGACTATGATGCTAAGAAAGAGCGTCTGGAAGAAGTAAACGCCGAGCTGGAACAGCCTGACGTCTGGAACGAACCCGAACGCGCACAGGCGCTGGGTAAAGAACGTTCTTCCCTTGAGGCCATTGTCGACACGCTCGACCAGATGAGCCAGGGCCTGGAAGATGTCTCCGGCCTGCTGGAACTGGCTGTAGAAGCCGACGACGAAGAAACCTTTAACGAAGCCGTAGCAGAACTCGATACGCTGGAAGATAAACTGGCACAGCTGGAATTCCGTCGTATGTTCTCCGGTGAATATGACAGCGCAGATTGCTATCTTGATATTCAGGCCGGCTCCGGCGGTACCGAAGCGCAGGATTGGGCCAGCATGCTGATGCGTATGTATCTGCGTTGGGCTGAAGCTCGCGGCTTTAAGACGGAAATTATTGAAGAGTCTGAAGGCGAAGTGGCGGGTATTAAATCCGTGACCATCAGAATCGCTGGAGAATATGCTTACGGTTGGCTGCGCACGGAAACCGGTGTACATCGTCTGGTACGTAAGAGCCCGTTCGATTCCGGTGGCCGTCGCCATACGTCGTTTAGTTCTGCGTTTGTTTATCCGGAAGTTGACGATGATATTGATATCGATATCAACCCGGCAGACCTGCGTATCGACGTTTACCGCGCCTCGGGGGCGGGCGGTCAGCACGTTAACCGTACGGAATCTGCGGTGCGTATCACTCACATCCCGACCGGGATTGTAACGCAGTGCCAGAACGACCGTTCCCAGCACAAGAACAAAGACCAGGCCATGAAGCAGATGAAAGCAAAGCTTTATGAACTGGAAATGCAGAAGAAGAATGCCGAGAAACAGGCGATGGAAGACACCAAGTCCGACATCGGCTGGGGTAGCCAGATTCGTTCTTATGTCCTTGATGACTCCCGCATTAAAGATCTGCGTACCGGGGTTGAAACCCGCAACACGCAGGCAGTGCTGGATGGCAGCCTGGATCAATTTATCGAAGCAAGTTTGAAAGCAGGGTTATGAGGAACCAACATGTCTGAACAACACGCACAGGGCGCTGACGCGGTAGCCGACCTTAACAATGAACTGAAAACGCGTCGTGAGAAGCTGGCTAGCCTGCGTGAGCAGGGGATTCCGTTCCCGAACGATTTCCGTCGCGATCATACCTCAGACCAACTGCACGCTGACTTCGACGCGAAAGAAAACGAAGAGCTGGAAGCGCTGAACATTGAGGTATCCGTTGCTGGCCGCATGATGACCCGTCGTATTATGGGTAAAGCATCATTCGTTACGCTGCAGGATGTTGGCGGCCGTATTCAGCTGTACGTTGCGCGCGACGATCTGCCGGAAGGCGTCTACAACGAGCAGTTCAAAAAATGGGATCTGGGCGATATCCTCGGCGCGAAAGGTAAGTTGTTTAAGACCAAAACCGGCGAACTGTCCATCCATTGCACCGAGCTGCGTCTGCTGACCAAAGCCCTGCGTCCACTGCCGGATAAATTCCATGGTCTGCAGGATCAGGAAGCGCGTTACCGCCAGCGTTACCTGGATCTCATCTCTAACGATGAATCCCGCAACACCTTTAAAGTGCGCTCACAGATTATGGCTGGTATCCGTCAGTTCATGGTGGGCCGCGGCTTTATGGAAGTTGAAACCCCAATGATGCAGGTGATCCCCGGCGGTGCGGCAGCACGTCCGTTCATCACCCACCATAACGCGCTGGATCTGGACATGTACCTGCGTATTGCGCCGGAACTGTACCTCAAGCGTCTGGTGGTTGGTGGTTTCGAACGCGTATTCGAAATTAACCGTAACTTCCGTAATGAAGGCATCTCTGTTCGCCATAACCCTGAGTTCACCATGATGGAACTCTACATGGCTTATGCGGACTACAAAGATCTGATCGAACTGACCGAATCGTTGTTCCGTACTCTGGCACAGAACGTTCTTGGAACGACCGAAGTGCCCTACGGTGAAGAAGTCTTCGACTTTGGCAAACCGTTCGAAAAACTGACCATGCGCGAAGCGATTCAGAAATACCGTCCGGAAACCAATATGGCGGATCTGGACAACTTCGACTCAGCGAAAGCGATTGCTGAATCTATCGGCATCAAAGTTGAGAAGAGCTGGGGTCTGGGCCGTATCGTGACGGAGATCTTTGAAGAAGTGGCGGAAGCGCACCTGATTCAGCCGACCTTCATCACCGAATATCCGGCAGAGGTTTCTCCGTTGGCGCGTCGTAATGATGAAAACCCGGAAATCACCGATCGCTTTGAATTCTTCATTGGCGGTCGCGAAATCGGTAACGGTTTCAGCGAGCTGAACGATGCTGAAGATCAGGCACAGCGTTTCCAGGATCAGGTTAACGCTAAAGATGCAGGCGATGACGAAGCGATGTTCTACGACGAAGACTACGTCACCGCTCTGGAACATGGTCTCCCGCCGACTGCTGGTCTGGGTATTGGTATCGACCGTATGGTTATGCTGTTTACTAACAGTCACACCATCCGCGACGTGATCCTGTTCCCGGCAATGCGTCCGGTTAAGTAAGATGTGAACTGCCGGATGGTGGCTGATGCCTTATCCGGCCTACGCGGAGACGATTCGTAGGCCGGATAAAACGCTTTTGCGTTGTTATCCGGCAATTAATGACCGTTGGAAAATGCGCGCAATAATTTACGTGCCTTATCGTCTGAAACCTGCATTACCATCCACGGGCTGAAGGCCCACGGTGTAGCGTCAATCCCGCATAACACATCCTCAAGATTGCTCCACCGAGAATCCATCACTTCCTCTGCATTAGGCTGTAGCGTGCTGATTAGCTGTGCGGCATATACCGGGCAAACTTCATTTTCCACAATTCCACTGGGATCTGCGGCACAATAGCGAAAATCAGTGTATACGGGCGTGAGTGCGCGAATGTCAGCTCCCAACTCGAAGCGGGCGCGACGGATAATGGCGTCTTCAGTTGTTTCCCCTGATTGTGGATGACCGCACACCGAATTTGTCCAGACACCCGGCCAGGCTTTTTTGTGCAGTGAACGACGGGTAACCAACAGTTGTCCCTGGTCGTTAAAAATCCAACAGGAAAACGCGAGATGTAGAGGGGTATTGTGGGTGTGGGCGGCATACTTCTCGAGTATACCTGAAGGTATATCTTGCTCATCCAGCAAAACGACATGTTCCCCGGCCATGACAACTCCTGAAAAGAAAAAATAACCCGGCACAAACCCGCCGGGTCATGTACTCAGGCCACTAGGGTAGCCCATAAATGGGACAAAGGCATTACCAAAACAAGCCCTGGCAGCATGTTGGCGACCGGAAATAGTTTAATGTTGCAGATGCGCAATCCGGTCGCGACCATTAGCAATCCGCCAGCACAGGAAAAATCCGCCATCATGTCCGGGGTGATCATCGGCAGAATAACCACTGCCAGCATCGCCAGCGCGACCTGGATAATGATTTGTGGGATAGCAATGGTCATCACCGCGTAACCTAACAGCGTCGCGAAGATCCCAGCGGTAAATAGATCCAGAATCGTTTTGATGTACAGAATCGACGGATCGCCACTCATACCTTCGGTCATCGCACCGAAAATGCCGGTGCCACTGGCGCAAAAGAGCACCAGAATCGCGACGAATTTCTCGGTGAATTCATCATGGCCAAGCCCGTTGACCGGCGGCAGAACTTTATTGATCAAACCACGCGTGGAGCCAGCGGCTTTGCCAATGCCCTTTTCCAGATGCAGTAGCTCACCAAGAATTGCACCAATCACCATGGCGAGGACCACGGCGGGCATATATTTTACTTTTAGCACCAGGGTGATGCCTAAACCAACGGAGCACAGACCGAAGGTCATTGGCAGCGCTGTTTTGACGCGTTCGGGGAGCTTACCGCCCGCCATTGCGCCAACTAGTCCACCAATTATGACGGCGGAGCCATTTACATATGGGCCGATTAGCATTGCAGAATATCCTGTTAATTAAAACGTAGTTCGCCTTCACCCCAGCGAGGGATGTTGTTGATCTCAAGGTCAAACAAATCGAGCGCGCGATTAACGCTATGAGTAATGATGTCGTCTGCCGTTTGCGGACGCTGGTAAAGCGCCGGCACTGGCGGAAAGATAATTCCACCCATCTCGGTGACGGCGGCCATGTTGCGAATATGACCGAGGTTCAGCGGCGTTTCTCTGGCTAGCAGCACCAGACGACGTCGCTCTTTCAGTACCACGTCCGCTGCCCGGGTGAGCAAGTTGTCCGTCAGGCTGTGGGCGATTGCGCCCAGTGAGCGCATTGAACAAGGCGCAATCAGCATACCCAGCGTTTTAAATGAACCGCTGGAGATAGCTGCCCCAAGATTAGCGATGGGATGCACCACGTCAGCCAGTGCCATAACTTCATCCAGGCGGTAATCCGTCTCCAGTTCGCAGGTTTTTTCTGCGCCTTTCGAGACAACCAGATGGACCTCAACGGGAAGCGGGCGAAGCAGCTCCAGCGCTTTTACACCGTACTGAAATCCGGATGCTCCGCTGATACCTATGATGATGCGTGCTGTCATGGTGCGTTCCTTTATTCGAAATCCGGCAGGAAGCGCTTCACATCCACATCTTTAAATGCAGAACGCTGGAAGTTGTGCTTTAGGTGGAATGGCACCGTACAGTCGAAAATCGTTTTACAGGACATCCCTTGTTGCAGAATGCTCGGGCTGTATTCTGGTACTTGTGACGGATCGAGAGGGTGGCAGCGGACACCGGGGATCGTAATCGTATCGACATCGCCCTGATAGCGGGTCTGCATAGCCCATAGCACGTCGTCGCTGTCGAAAATATCAACATCTTCATCTACCAGGATGACATGTTTCAGTTCCGGGAACGCAGAGAAAGCCAGCAAAGCCGCCTGACGTTGACGGCCTTCATCCGCCGGGGATGATTTTTTAAACTGCAGAACTGCCAGCAGCTTACCGCCGCCTGCAGAGTGGGCGAAAACGTTGAGCAGTTTTCCCGGCATGGCACGTTCAACCATATCCAGAATGCTGGCTTCGGTAGGGATCCCGGCCATATTGACGTGTTCTTCGCCTGGACCTACGGTGGTGCGCCAGATAGGGTTGATGCGGTGTGTCACGGCTTTCACTTTGATGACTGGGATAGACTCTTTGGCTTCGCCGGTATAGCCGGGAAACTCGGGCATAGCACGACCGGTATTGGTGTTCTGGTCTTCCCGTACACGTGCGTTTGGCAGCAGCTCGCCTTCAATCACGATCTCGGCATGCGCGATGGCTTTTTCGTTGATGGTTTTACACTGAACCATCTCAACCGCCTTCCCGCGCAGTGCGCCCGCGATGCTCAGTTCGTTAAAGCCCAGTGGGGTAGTGGGGGGTTCAAAACAGGCGGCAATTTCAATCGCGGGGTCCACCCCGATGCTGATAGAGATCGGTAGTGGCCGTCCGGCAGCCTCTGCTTTCATACGAAACGCATCAATATGGCGGCCCGGTGTCAGCCACATCGAGAGCTCGTCACGGCTCTGTACGCACAGACGGTGAATGGTGATGTCGGATTCGTGGGTTTCCGGGTCCGAGGCATAGCACAGGCCCATAGTGATATAGGGACCAGCGTCCTCTTCGGTATTGGTTGGTGCAGGCAGTAATTTACGCAGGTCAAAATCGGCATCGCTCGCCAGATGCACGACGTCCTGGCATACGGCACTCCCCTGGGCTATTACCGGTGCGATTGCGTTTTCCACAGAATCCTTCAGCAGATGCCCCAGTTTTTCAGGTTCACACTGAAGAAAATGACTGACACGTTGACGTGAGCCGTTCAGGCCAATTGCTACGCTGATATCTGCAAATCCTTTGATTTTATTGAAGACCATTACTGGACCGTTCTTGCGTGTTGGACGCTGGCAGGTGCCGCCTGCGCCAACATAGCGATAAACACCGGAGAGTTCAGCGTGTGGGTCAACTTCGGTATTGGTCTCAACGTATTCGCCGGGCAGTGTTTTAAGAAGTTCGAGTGCGGAGCGTAAATCATGCACTGTTGAGGGTGTTTTGTAATCAGCATTTGCCATGGGATGTTCCTTTGGAAAAGAAGTTTCGCTGCCGGCACAATATTTCCCATGGCGCTTTTAAACAAATACCGTTTACCGGATGGTCAGTAGATCAAAAAAGTTTATTTTAATGACGTGTTAAATAGTGATTAACCAATATGATGTGTAATGGGCTGGCTTTTTATTTTCCCAGGTAAGTGTGATACTGGAGATAAATGAAACTACAGGTGATCATGATGGATTTGAAGCGCTTACGGTATTTTTGTCGGGTGGTGGAGCAAGGTTCCGTCAGCCAGGCGGCGAAATCGCTGAACATGGCGCAACCGCCACTCAGTAAACGAATTCAGGAACTGGAGGAAGAACTTCAGGTATCGCTTTTTATGCGCCGCGGAAACCGTATTGAACCCACGGAAGCCGGATTTTTCCTCTATCGAAAAGGCTGTGAAATATTACGTCAGGTTGAGGACACGGCTCGCGAAACGGCAGACATTGCGCAGAAAAACCGAACTGAATTAAGAATTGGATTAACGCATCTCTATCAGAATTATTTTAAAGCGTTATTGATGGAGGTTCATCGACGTAATCCAGAAACCACGATAAATATTTCAGTTACTGACTCTAGCCATCTTGAAACGTTATTAACGGAAGGTGGAATTGACCTGGCGCTAATACAACGGCCCTATCGTAGTGAAGGTTTTGATTATGTTTCTTTTGACCCGATTAAGCTGGTGGCGGTTATCAATAAAAAATGTCTGTCGGGTCCACCATCGAATCCCTATAACTACACATCACTGGCGGCACTGCCGTTGGTGTTGTTGCACAGAGCGAAGGATTCAGGGACTTACGAAATGCTCATGGATCTGTTTCGTAAATCTGGTGTGAACGCCAGGGTGATCATGCATATCACACAGCCGGGAGTGATCCTCGACTGGCTGGAGTCCGGCCTTGAAGCCGCGACATTGCTACCCTCTTCAGAAGTCGACGCGGATAAACTCAGCCAGTGCTACGTGGTGGATGTATTCCCCTCGCCACAAATATTTTATCCGGCGCTGGTGAAATTACCGTCCATGCCTTACTTGCCCGCGCTGATGGATATTATTGCACAGGGATATCCGTTTAATACATCAGGTTGAGCCGAAGCGATTGGGGATCGTCCGGCTGGCTGGTATGATAATTACCTCTGGTTTGGAGGTGAACGTTCGTGTTTAGTGCAGAATGTCTGATGAGTAAACGCTTTTATATCTTGATAATGTTGGTAGGCAGCCTGATCGTTGCAGGATGTTCCAGTTCATCTGATTCCGGCTCTACGTATACCGTGAAGCGTGGCGATACGCTGTACGCGATTTCGCGCTCTACCGGTACCAGCGTCAGGGATCTCGCCCGTCTCAACAACATATCTCCTCCCTATACCATCGAAGTAGGGCAAAGGCTGAAGCTTAGCGGTAGCACGAAAACCAGCCCGACTACCGGCAAGAGCACCACAAAATCTTCTACAAAAACAGCGGCAGTCAGACCGTCGTCCTCCGTACCGCAGTCATCCTGGCCGCCGGTGGGACAACGCTGCTGGCTGTGGCCAGCCAGCGGAAAAGTGATCCTGCCTTATTCAACGGCGGATGGCGGCAACAAGGGTATTGATATCTCAGCTGCGCGCGGCACACCGGTTTATGCTGCGGGGGCAGGGAAGGTAGTTTATGTCGGCAACCAGCTGCGGGGCTATGGCAACCTCATCATGATTAAACACAGTGAGGATTACATTACCGCTTATGCGCATAATGATACGCTACTGGTGAACAACGGGCAGAGCGTGAAGGCCGGGCAGAAAATTGCCACCATGGGTAGCACTGATGCGGCATCTGTACGCCTGCATTTCCAGATTCGCTATCGCGCAACGGCGATTGATCCACTGCGTTATTTACCGCCGCAGGGGAGTAAACCTAAGTGCTAACAGGCTATTTTATCAGCAGTTAGCATAGTTTGGGCTTGTCAGAGGGTGCGTAAGGTCTATAATGGCCCACACACCTCTTCGCGGGCGTAGTTCAATGGTAGAACGAGAGCTTCCCAAGCTCTATACGAGGGTTCGATTCCCTTCGCCCGCTCCAAAAACTCCCTAACGTATTCATCCCTCCGCCTTTTCTGATTCATACGTGACAGCGCTCGTGATCCTCCTACAAGGGGGTCATACAGCTGATGGCGCAGCGTGATAATCTCTATCGACGTCCAAGCGGTATCTATGTTCTGCGGATCGCCGTTCCGGTTCGTTATCGCGCCCTGATAGGGCAGCGTGAAATTCATGCTTCTACCCGCACAACTCGCCTTGCAAATGCCAGAGCTATTGCCGCGCATTTGCTGGAGAAGTGGTATTCGCCCAGCACCAATGAGAGAGTGCCCAGAGCCTCTATACAATTGCGCGTCGCGTGCCGATGTGCTGCTTTGATACAAGATGGGCTACCACACCATAACTGGCCCAGCTATGCGTGGCTCCCGCTGACATCGGTAATAAAAAGTCTGCTCCTGCCATGATTCCCTCACTTTCCAAACCGCATCGCGCCTGATAGCGAACGATGGCGACGCCAAACCAATGACGATCATCACACTTTGTGGATTTAATATGTCACTATTGGTGTTTTTTTGAATCTATTGATTGTGGTGATATAAAATTCTTGCGGGGAGAGTGTGCTCACAAATAGGACTTTTAGATTCAAAATGTCTCATATAGAGCGTGGCCTTACAGTGGTCAATATTGCACATTCAGTGCATGAAAAAATCCCTGAGAATACAGTTTGGCGAGAGGGTAAAAGCGTTGCGCGTTGCTACCGGAATGAGTCAGGAAGCGTTTGCTGATCGGTGTGGGTTTGCACGCAGCTATATGAGCCGCATTGAACGCGGCGGTTCTAATGCGTCTCTGGATGCGATTGAGGTGCTGGCTTACGCTCTCAGTGTTGAGTCGTGGCAGTTGTTAGCGCCTGACTCATCCGAAAATAATGACCTGGAGCTGTTCGTTCCATACGCAGCGATGGTTCGTGTTTTCACCCCGGCCTGGCGAGTTCCAGAGATGGTTACTTTGGTGTGGGTGATAAGACCGCTCAGAAGCGCTTTGGGACGTTTTCAGAAGCTCCGCAGCATGGAGACGGCAAAATGGCGCAGGCACTATCCTAGTGGCAACTGGGGTATTGTTTCGGCGGTGCGATGGGGCAAACTGAGAAAGTAGCGTCAGGTGTAAGGGTAAGAATTCTAAGGCTGGATGAATGAACCGTGTTCATGTAATCCTGATAATTTTTCGTGTCATCAGCCTCTTTCTTCCTATGACAGTTAATAAAACATCAAAATACAGGTGCGTTACGCAGGCGTTACAGTGGCGTTTATCTGAGAAAAGAACTGATATATCGCGGGGGTGAGTTGATGGCTTTTGCAATTGTCACGACAGTAATAGCATCCTCTACGGCATTAGTAGTTGCAGTTGTTAGTTACTGGTTCACAATAAAATGTGATCGAGAAGCCGAGTTACGAAAAGAACGCTTAGATCACTATAAAGAACTTGTTTCAAGTCTGAGTGACATTCTTGAAGGCTGCAATAATTTTCAAGGGCAAAAGCGGTTTGCGCTAGCTTGCAATAACCTCAATCTCGTTGCACCAGCATCAGTGATCAAAGCCCTGCAAGGGTTTCAGGACGAGACAAAGTCAAACAATCCGAGCCGAACACTTGAGCGTTATGATGAGTTACTGTCGTTGCTGCTTATCGAGATGAGGAGAGACCTTAATATTTCACCTAGCGGTGAGTCTGCGTCTATGTTTCGGTTATGGGCGCTTGGGAAATCATTATGACACAGCCAAATTTCAGAAGAGTTCAAAAAAGAAATCCTTATCAATTAGTTGTTGATCAACACATCCACGCAGCTCATTGCATAAAAAAGTTTGCCGGTGAAAAAGGTTTGGTGAACGTTTTTGATAAATCAATTTCACAATGGGTGCAGCGTAAGCCAGATGCTGCTCTTTTTTGTGCAAAAAGAGCTTGGGATCAACGCGCTGAAAAAGGTTATATGAACAGTATAGAAAACGCATTTTTTGAGGTGATCGATAGTATTGATACCACCATCATAAATAGAAATCATGACGCTATAACTCGTTATTTCCATTTGTGGCGCCTTAGAGGGTCTGCAAGAGATGGTGAGAAAAAAGATTTACTACTTAATGGTGTTACAGGAGGGGGGTTAACTATCGATCAGCAAGAGATTGTGGAAAGTAAGCATGCAATATTTATTGCAGAAGGTGGAGAACTTCCGCATCACTTCGCTAAAGGTATTGAGATACAAATGATGATCGATAAAGCTAGCCATTTCATGAAACCAATAAGATGGGGATTATGGACAGCTGCTAGGGGGGAGTTTTTAGCTGCTGATTACTATCCTGGAGATAGTGATGGTTTAACGCCTTTTATTCCAGTGTCTCCTCAGCATGTGTTCTTTGCTAATGCTCCAGATACTAAGATCAATGTTCATAAAGTGCGTGAGTTGAATCGTATTTCTGTTGCATCTTCAAAGAATTATTACTTTTGCCGGAGTCTCGAAAACTGTCCGCTTTGAGGGGTGGCATTGCAAGAAAGTTGTAGTTCCCCCTACAAAACCCTCCTATCAATGCGTCAAATTTTTGTTAATAAATCTATGGGATTACGAGATCTTTGGAGCGGGGGGGATTTCCCTTCGCCCGCTCCATGACCTTTCTTAAAGTATTCCAATTTACTGAATCCTAAGGGATACGGCTTAACGCTTTTCAATAGTTTTACTCATTGAAACTCAGTTTGTTGATATACATTCGCAATTAAGAACCTGGTTTTATCAGCGTAATGACAATCGTTGATGTGGCCACAGTGTCTGTGGCGGTCTTTGCACAAAACCGTTCGAAAACCAGGCTCTTGGCCAGGACTGACTCCACAATATGCAGGAGATATCACCGGTTATTTGTTAAGCGCACGGGCAAATTTATCAAGGAGGCGCACAAATACATCAATTTCATCTCTGCTCCAGTCCCTGAAAACCTCATTGCCCATCCGTTCACGAGCGGCATCAATGAGATCTGTCATCGCCTTGCCTTTCGCGGATATTACCGCCTCACGTACGCGGCGATCCGCATCGCTTTCCCGGCGGATCACAAGTTCCAGTTTTTCCAGTCTGGCGACCTGTCGGCTAATCGTTGTGTAATCTCTTCCTGTCCGCTCTGCGAGTTCTACTACCCCTATGGGACCCAACCGTTCTATCCCCACAAGCACAGAAAAGAGCGCGCGATCGAGTTTAATCCCCGCCTCTTCGATCATTTTCTCATCATTGCGCGGTTGGTTCATAACGCTGACGATTGTCAACAGGGCACTGTGAAGCACCTTCATTTGTTCGGTAATATGTGTATCTTGCACATTTTTATTTGATGACATAGTATGACTCCTGTTAAGTGCATAATACACATATTGGGGCATTTATGACAAGCCATTCCAGGATTGACGTACTGATTTGCGGAGCAGGAGCGTGTGGCCTGACACTGGCCATCGAACTTGCACGCCGCGGTGTCACATTCAGGCTCATTGATAAAATATCCGTTCCTTTTCCTGGGTCGCGGGGGAAAGGTATTCAGCCCCGTACTCAGGAAATGTTTGAAGATATTGGAGTCCTGGATCGGGTTGTAGCGGCCGGTGGATTGTACCCACGCCAGCGCCGTTATCGGGATAACGGCAATTACACTGAATCTGATATTGCAGAGCAGGTCAGTCCGACCTCAGAAGAGCCTTATAGCCTTCCCCTGATGGTTCCGCAGTTCACTACCGAACGCATTCTGCGTGAACGACTTAATGAACTGGGCCATAACGTGGAATTCGGCTGCAGGCTGACTGGTTTCGTGCAAAACAACTCCCATGTCACCGCGCGTTTGTCTTGTGCTAATGAGAATGAAAGTACGGTTCATGCCTGCTACCTGGTCGGTGCGGATGGTGGTCGTAGTCTGGTGAGGAAGACCCTGGGTGTGGATTTCCCAGGAAAAACACTGAACGTGCACGCTCTGGTCGCAGATGTCGTATTAACCGGGCTCAGCCGGGATGTCTGGCATCAGTTCGGTGAGGGCGATATGCAACGGATGCTCACGATATGTCCGCTAGCGGGTACCGGTCTGTTTCAGATACAGGCTCCTGTTTTACCGGATGCACAGACAGACCTGTCAGCCGGGGGGCTGACTGCGCTAATTGCCACGCGAACGGGACGACAGAACATCTTGGTGCAGTCGGTAGCATGGGCCTCAGATTACCATATGAACGCGCGCCTCGCCGAACGTTACCGTGTCGGTAGAGTTTTTCTTGCGGGTGATGCCGCACACGTGCATCCACCAACCGGCGGGCAGGGGCTTAATACCAGTGTGCAGGATGCCTCAAATCTTGCGTGGAAGCTGGCCGCTTCACTGCAGGGTGCACGCGAAGATCTTCTCGACAGTTATGAGACTGAACGTCGGCAGGTTGCTGCAGATATGTTGTGTCTGTCGACCCGCTTGCTTGATGAGCACCGACAGCGTGGTTCATTCCAACGTGGCCGGGATGTTCGCCAGCTTGATATTGGCTACCCAGAATCTCCGCTGTCAAAGGAACTGCCAGAGCGTACAGCGGGACTGAGAGCGGGAGACCGTGCTCCAGATGCCAGATTCTGCGGTGCTGCGGGTCAACCTTCACGGCTGTTTCTGTTATTTCGGGGCCCACACTGGACGCTACTGGTCTGTAAAGTCGCCGGTGTGAGCATCAGGCCACGCCCAGGATTGCATATCCACTATATCGGATTGAGTGGTGATGTCATTGATACCTGGGGGGAGATTAACGACACCTATACGCTCAGGAGAGATGAATGCGTGCTTATTCGTCCGGACGGGTATATTGGCGCATTTTTCCACACGGACCATACCGCTAAATTCGACTTATATATGGCCCGTATGGGCGTCCACCTATTACCCACGGAGAGTTAATCATGAGAGCTGCATTAGTGACTGCAGAGGGAAAGGCTCCCGTTTTGGGGGGATTGGGTATTCCAGTTGCCGCAGGAAACGAACAGCTTATTCGGGTAAAGGCTGCAGCGATAAGCAACGTCGTCAGAGCGAGGGCTGCGGGTACGCACTACAGTTCGGATAATCTATTTCCCTTTGTGGCCGGGGTCGATGGTGTTGGTTCTCTCAGTAATGGTCAACGGGTTTACTTTGCACTACCACGACCGCCACATGGCAGTATGGCTGATATGACCGTGACAGACCCTTCGCTATGTGTACAGGTGCCTGATGAAGTTGATGATATCACTGCTGCCGCAATCGTTAATCCCGGCATGTCATCATGGATGGCCCTTACCGAACGCGCAGCGCTAAAGGTTGGAGAGACTGTTCTCATCAACGGTGCTACCGGTACGTCAGGCCGTCTTGCTGTTCAGATTGCGCGTTACCTCGGCGCAGGTCGAATTATCGCCACTGGTCGTAATGCTAGTGCACTCAGGGAAGTGGAGATGCTTGGTGCGGACGTGATAATTCTGCTTGATGAAAACGCCAGTACCCACGAGTTTAAGCTTATGCAGGCCTTTCATGATGGTATTGATATCGTCATTGATTACCTGTGGGGGCCAATCGCTGAGTTTCTGTTAATGGCGGCTGCCCGAGCCGGTCGTGAAGCAACCCCTGTACGCTTTGTGCAGGTCGGTTCTGTTTCGGCCCCTGACATCACGCTTCCTGGCTCCGTTCTGCGGTCCTCGGCGATACACATTATGGGTAGCGGTCACGGCAGTGTCCCGATGCCACGTCTGATGGATATAGCAAGTGACGTCCTGCGCGCAACCATTCCTGCAGGGCTACAAATAGCGTACAGCCCAGTTCCATTTTCCGACTTTGAACGGGCATGGGGCTGTGACGACAGTCGCTGCCGTACGGTATTCATCATGGATGCAGGAGGAGCCGGAGATGGCTATTAATCCCTCACTGAAAATAGCCGCAGAGAAGATGAGTACTCAGGAATGGCGTATGTGCCTGCCTATTTTTGTGATGGTCAGTCTGTATGCCGCAGGTACGGCCGCGGTACTGCCAGTGTTACCCTTCTACGTGCGGGATATGGGCGGTTCTCCGCTCATTCTGGGGATAATCATGGCCACTGAAGCCTTGATCCAGTTCACCTCAGCACCTGTGCTGGGCCAACTATCCGATCGGTTTGGACGCAAAAGGATATTGTTTGCGAGCCAGTTCCTCGGCACCGTCAGCCTGCTTATGTTGGCAAGTGCCCCTGGTATAATTATTGTCATGCTGGCGCGGATGCTATTCGGTATCACGGCTGGAAATATCCCGGTTGCAGCGGCTTACATTGCAGATTATTCATTGCCATCGCACCGGCGACAGGCCATTGGTATTCTGACAGGCTGCGTAGGGTTGGGAGGCATTTTGGGTGCCGGTCTTGCGGGTCTGTTATCAGAATACTCGCTGGTCGCACCATTATACGCTGCGGTGATGTTCACTCTTGTAGCTGGTGTTGTTACATTGCTCCTGCTAAATAACGCCTCGTCGGTTCCCCCGCAAAAAGTAATTAACGGTACTAGAAAAGTCCCTTTCAGTACTGTGTTGATGTCTCCTGTGATCCGTACCCTGATTATTTTGATGCTGTGCCATTGCTTTGCATATGGGTTGTACAGTTCACAGATGCCCGTCTTTCTTGGTGAGACATTTATCTGGAATAGTCATGCGTTCGGTACAAAGGAACTGAGTTTTATTATTGTGGCTGATGGTATCATTAACGTGATTGTCCAGATATTTCTGCTGGGCTCGCTCAACAGATACGCAACGGAGCGAAATCTGATTATTTTTATTTTCTCGCTTATTTGTTGTGGCGTTCTGATAGCCGGTTTTGCCAGTACCATCCCCGTACTTGCTCTTGCGGTACTCTGCATAAGTACTGGTGATGCGCTGGCGAAACCGACTTATCTAGCCGCCCTGTCAGTTCATGCCCCTAATGAACGGCAAGGTCTCGTAATGGGAAGCGCGCAGGCCTTGAATGCGATTACGGATATATTCGCGCCAGTGCTGGGTGGATTCATTATGGGGTATGCGCTTTACGGGGTGTGGATAGGTATTGTTGTAGCCGTGACCGTTGTCGGGACTATTGTGGCATTAATACAACTGCCGAAAAGCGATCCTGAATCTGATGAGAGTCGGGAAAAGCATACTTCGACGGGTTAAACCCGAAAAGACGTGCAACCACGATTTTTTCTGACTTGAACCTTGACGATATTGAAAATATGCATGTCATATGCGTGCGAACCGTTTCACAATTTAATGTTCAGGATTAGATCCTGCTTGAACTTTGGATATTAAGGCGTTTTTCCTTCATGGCGAATAAATAAAATACCGGCCATAGTGGCCGGTATTCAGCATTATTATCTATTCTTTAATAATGGCTCTGCTGAGTGGAATAGAGGGGGCTAATATTTCATGCCGTTAACCCAAAGTATGCTCTTATTCTTCCAGATCACGTAAGGTCAACAATTTGGTTTTTTTCACCTGTTCGATATCTTTGGTTCCACCGAGCATCATATTGATGACTAATTCTTTGTTGAGTTGCTCGACAACAGAAGCAACACCTTGAGCTCCGCCGAGGTTTAGACCGTACAGGACAGGACGTCCAATAGCCACGATATCAGCGCCGCTAGCGATAGCTTTAAATACATGTGAACCACGACGTACACCACTATCAAAAATAATTGGCACGCGTTTATTTACAACTTTTGCGATAGAGGGCAGTACATCAAATGAGGATGGCCCACTATCGAGTTGTCTTCCCCCGTGGTTAGAAACCCAGATAGCTGCAGCTCCGGCCTTAATAGCAACCTCTGCATCTTCCGGCGACTGAATTCCTTTCACAATGACTGGCAGACCGGAGATTTGGTGAACGTATTTAATATCTTCCGGAGTGAAGGCTTGTTTGGCTTGTGCGTAAATTTCGCTGATACCAGAACCTTTGCCTGTTTTTGAACCGTCATCACTCTGCTTCGCAAACATCTCAAGATTTGCGAAGCCGAGAGGGAACTGGAAATTATTCTTTATATCGTCTTCGCGATATCCACCAACAGGTGAATCGACTGTCAGAATGATCGCTTTTGCACCATGTTTAACCGCTTCATTTAATATAAATTCGTTAAATTTATTATTTTTACTCATATAGAGCTGGAAGAAGAACGGATTTCCCCCTGATGCTCTGGAAACGTCCTCAATGGTTTTATTTCCGTAGGTGCTTAAAGAGAAAATTGAACCAACCTGGGCCATCCCTCTGGCTGTGGCGAGTTCACCGGTTTCGTGCGCCAGCCCCTGGGCTGCCATTGGCGCCTGGATAATTGGTGTTTTTAGCGGAATGCCCAGCAAGCTGGTTGAAAGATTGATATTTTTTAATTCAATACCTTGCAATACTCGTGGAACGATAAATTTCTTATCAAAGCTCTCGGTATTGCTGCGCAGATTATTTTCATCTTCCGCGCCTCCACGAATATAACCAAATGCTCCCTTTTCCATTCTGGCTTTTACTTGATTTTCAAGAGAGTCAATGTTAACCATTTTAATGGGGTGCTCTTCGGTGCTGGCTTTATATGCTTCGGCCTGCGCCAGACCCGATGACATCATCATAGCCACAGAGGCTATGGCCAGAACTGTTTTATTCACTTTCATTCTTACTTCCTTGTTATTGGCGTATTGCTTCAGCCTGAATGTTAATATCAACTGTTTTGCTCATTCCTATGTTGACGAGATAATCAACCCCCCATTGGGTACGATCAATTTTTGCAGAGAAATCACCACCGCAGACCTGAGCGTTGAAAACCGGACTCATATAGCAGCCGAATTTTGTCGTCGTTAACGTGACAGGTTTAGTAACCCCCTTCATCGTCAACATCCCTTCAATGGAGGCGGGCTTGCCCTCAGAGAAGTTCCATTTTGTTGATTTGAATACAATATCCGGATATTTTTCTGCATCGAGTATATCGCTGCTACGGATATGCTTGTCAAATGCTTCCAGACCGGTATTTAGAGACTTTACAGGAATGGTTACCTGCAGTTCACCTTGCTGTTTCTCTGGAAGATATTTCACTTCTCCGCTGATGGAGTAAAAGCCACCATGGTTGGTTGATGTCTGAAAATGGTCGATATTAAATGTCGCATTCGTATGCGTACTATCTAATTTATATACTTCGGCATGTGCAATATTCACAAAACCTAATGCGCATACTGCGATCAATATGTTCTTGTTCATGGTGTAACCTCAGAGATAGAAAACAGATGCATTTATAATTCATGTGTTATAACCCGTCCAGATTGAAAAGTGGGAAGCAGTGTCCCATTTATAGAACGATAGGGGGTGCAGGGGGATTATTCGCTATTGAATAATCCCCCTGCATCACTTTAGAATTATAAGAGTATATTAGATTTAATATTAACCACTCAATCTCTGATAACGCTTATAAAAATAAATTTACCTGCGATAACTGGTTATCCTTGAATGAGATATTCTTTATGTTCCAAAACGCCCCGCAGATGCGGTGAGCCTGATGAGGTGCAGGAAATCCTCCCGGATGCGCAAAAGGTGCTTTCGCAAAGGAAGATGGCGAGTAGCTGGTCGGTAAAGCAGGCAAACGGCCTTAATTAGTATTAAGGGGGTCTTCCCCCCCTCCGTTTTCCCTCAGAGTATCACGCCAGCATCGGGCGGCAGTGTGCTGTTACCTTCACCCAGATTACGTTGTAGCAATACGGTATCGAGCCAGCGACCATGCTTGAGGCCAATATTCTTTAACGTGCCGACCTCGGTAAATCCGACCTGTTGGTGGACTTTCAGCGATCCCTGATTATTGCTGTCGCCGACGATGGCAATCATCTGTCGGTAGCCGTGTGTTTCTGCCCATGTAATGACATGGTGTAGTAGCGCTTTGCCCGCACCCTGACGTTGTGCTGCCGGATCAATATAAATCGAATCTTCGAGCGTATAACGGTAGGCATAGCGTTCACGGTAGCGGGTGAGATAACAGTAACCGATGACTTTTTCGTCCTGCAGGGCCACAACCCACGGCAACCCCAGCTCGCGGATCTTAGTCAGGCGAACAAGCATTTCGCGGGTATCTGGCGGATCAGTCTCAAAGCTGGCAGTTCCGTGAAGAACATGATGTGCGTAGATAGTATGGATAGCGGGGATATGCTTTTCTTCTGCGTTAACGATTTTCATTGACCAGCTCCCGTTGGCGTCTTTTGCCAGATTACCTGAAAGAATGCGCAAAGGGTAAGCGCAAACGCTTATGGCTCAATGGACATCATTCAATAGCATTAGGCTTGTATTTTGTAAGGGTAAAAATTGATTGTCGTTGATATCGCCAATAATTTAACAAATAGATAAGTACAGTTTTGTGGAATGATAAATACACTTGGGCATAGTGAAATTAACAATTACCTGCGGTGGTTCATTAGGGGATTCCACAATGCCATTTTTGGTAGGGGGTAAATCCACTGTTCATAAAATCCTTTAATTTCATTTTGTTACATCTTTATCTAATTCTTTTTACCTGGTTTTGTGTTGCTCGTTTCACCCTGAAACTTAGCCGTTTAAAATTAACTGATGTTATTTATAGTGTTATCAGTTACTGTTAATTATCAGGTTTTTCCTGTCAATTCTCAAAATGCTTATCAGGCAAACAGTTACCTGGTGTTTCTATATTTGCTGATAATAGTTATCATCGTTACGTGGTTTCGTCACGGAAACTTAATCTAAATCCAGTATTCGATCCCAAGAGTATTAGGATAATTTGGTTTAAAATACTTTTTTTGCCTAAGAGTTTTCTTATAACATAGCAAGACCCCACACTGAGTGATAAAATTCCTGAGCTTTCGCCTGCCTCTCAACGACGAGTGGATGAGTCATAGAGAGTCAATAAGACGAAAGAATTAAATGATTTCTAGTCATATTACGAAATAAGCGGCAGTGCACTTTACATGGTCGGCAATCGTCATGGAATGACTATAACTTATTGAAAACGCTTATTTTTACTGTGATGTAAGATATAAGGGCAGATATGTTCAGTATGCGTCGACATGCCAACTTTATTAAACGCTTTAAGTCAGTAACCTGTTTATTTACGGCAAGCGTTCTTTTCCCAATGCAAGCCTCTGCAGCAGTATCAGATTATGATGCGTTGATTATTGAAGCGCGAGGTGGTAATAGCACACCGTTATTGCGCTACCTTGAGGAGCAGGGAAAGAAAAGTGCGTTAACGCCAAATCAGGTGGCTGACTGGCTGCAAGTATCTGGTTGGGTTGATAACAACGATAAAGCAACCATTGATATCTGGCAGCGGTATCGTGGGCAGATGGATGTGCCTGCACGCGGTAAAGTGGCCGCTGCGCGTGCGTATCGCAATCAGAAGAGCTGGAATGAATCATTAGCGCTCTGGGAGAGCGTTGTACAGGAAGAGCCTGAGAACGCCGATGTACGTACCGGCTGGATCATGACGCTGGCGGATGCACGTTACAATCAGCAGGCCCTGACTGAAGCAAATAAATGGGCACGCGCGCATCCGGGGGCTGACTCTGATGCACTGCTTGCCTATGTGTATCATTCACAGGGGAAAAACTGGGATGCGCTGTTAGTCGCCAGCCAGGCGGATGAAGTCGATCCGGGTAACAAAAATGCGAAATCCACGCTGTTGTCAGCGCTGTCAGCCAACCGTGTCGCTGAACCTGCGTTGGAACTGACGGAAGAGGTTCCGACATCTGACCCCGTTAAGCGGCGTCTGGCGCTTGATGCTGCAGCCGAAAAGGTGCGCGCTTCTTATACCTCTGCACGAAATGAAGATGAGCGTTTTCTCGTGGCGGATAAAGCGCTTGCCCGCTATGACCAGTTGCTGGCAGCCTGGAAAGATGATCCCGCAGCCCAGGGCGATGTGCGCCGGGCGAGAATTGATCGCATGGGCGCCCTGCTGGTGCGTAAGCGTACTGCCGACGTGATTCAGGAATACGAATCTCTCTCCGCGGACGGTGAAGTGCCCAACTATGCCAAACGTTGGGTGGCTTCGGCGTGGCTCAGCGAACGTCAGCCGGAAAAGACCGAAGCAATGCTGGCGAGCATCTATTATCCGAACGGACCTATCCCTGTGACGCCGCTCAGTCCTGAAGATCAACAGGATCTGTTCTATGCGCATATTGATAATGAAAACTTTGCTGCCGCTAAAAAACAAGTCGATGACTTGATCAAAGAGAGCCCGTATCTGCGTCGTATCTATGGCTCGCCAACGCCACAGCCTAACGATAACTGGCTGCTCGGGCAGACGCTGCTGACGCAATATCATCTTGCTGCCAATGAACTGCCAGAGGCAGAAAAACTCTCAGAACATCTGGCACGAACGGGTTCTGGTAACCAGGGGCTGCGCATAACCTATGCCTCCGTTTTGGAAGCCCGTGGATTGCCACATGCGGCGGAAAAAGAGCTAAAGCTTGCGGAAGTGATCGAGCCCAGCAACCTGGAGCTGGAGCGTCAGCAGGCCTATGTGGCGCTGGATCTTCAGGAGTGGAAACAGGCCGACGAGCTGACCGATGATGTCATCGCCCGTAGCCCGGATGACGAAGCGACGCTGCGCTTGGCACGGATCCGTGATGTGCATAAAATGTCGGAAGTGCGTATCAGCGGTACGCAGGGGATCTCCTCCGATAGCCCGGTGAGCGGTAAGAATGACTTCAACATTAATACTGCGATTTACAGCCCGCCGATTAATGACAATTGGCGACTGTTTACCGGTTTCAACTTTGCCACCGGCGAGTTTGAAGAAGGAAAAGGCATCAGCCGCGATCTGGCGGCCGGTGCTGAATGGACTTCACGTGATTACTGGGCCGAAATGGAACTGTCTGGTCGTAATTATGGCGACGGGCAGAAAATGGGGGGCCGTCTTTCAGCCTGGCATGACTTCAATGATAACTGGCGTGTGGGTGGGTCAGCTGAGCGTCTTTCCCGCAATACGCCACTGCGAGCGCTGCGTAGCGGCGTATATGCCAACGGCGGCGATATGTATGTCCGCTGGTACCAAAACGAACGGCGAGAGTATCAATTGTCGTTTGCTGCCTCACATTTCTCGGATGGTAACGATCGTATCGAATACGGGCTTAGCGGAAAAGAGCGTATGTGGACAACACCGCGTTTCACGCTGGACTTTACCCCGGGAATCGGCGGTAGCACCAACACCAAAGAGAATGTGCCGTATTACAACCCCAAAAGTGATTTCTCCGTGGTACCCGGCTTGACCGCGGAGCAGGTTCTTTACCGACACTATGACACCGTGTGGACACAGCAGGGAGTGGCTGGCGTGGGCGGCTACTGGCAACAAGGTGAAGACGCAGGGGCCATCGTCCAGTTGGGTTACGGTCAACGGCTTAAATGGAACAACGTCGTAGATGGCGGGGTGATGCTGGTGTGGGATAAACGCCCCTACGACGGTAAACGTGAGCGGAATATCTCCCTCGCTTTCGATTTGAATGTCAGGTTTTAAGGATTGTTCATGCTGAAAAGATGCCTATGGCTTAGCGCACTCATCGCTGGCTGGTTGATGATTACCGCGTGCAGTAGTGCGCACAATACGACGCCTCGCTACGTTCCTCCTGATGAGAGAACGCCGCTGACGGCCGATCACCCGTGGCCGAAAAATAGTTTTTTGGTTCTCGGCTATCACGATGTAGAGGATGATGCAGCCGATCAGCGTTACCTCTCTGTGCGTACCAGCGCGCTGAGCGATCAAATAGCCTGGCTGCGTGATAATGGTTATAACCCGATCAGCGTCCAGCAAATTCTGGATGCTCATGACGGTAAAATCGTGCTGCCGGAAAAAGCAGTTCTGCTCACCTTTGATGACGGGTATAGCAGTTTCTATACCCGCGTCTGGCCGCTGCTGAAAGCTTACAACTGGCCAGCTCTTTGGGCACCGGTTGGAAGCTGGGTGGATGCCCCTGCGGACAAAAAAGTCGATTTTGGTGGCCTGATGACGGCGCGCGATAAATTCGCCACCTGGAAGATGGTCGAGGAAATGGGCAAATCGCCGTTGGTGGAAATCGGCGCGCATACCTGGAACTCGCATTTCGGTGCTGAGGCGAACCCGCAGGGAAGTAAAGAACCTGCTGTGGCAAACCGTCTTTACGATAAGAAAACCGGCACTTACGAAACGGACGAGCAATACTATCGCCGTATTAATACCGATATCTCTTTGATTACCAATAAAATTAAAGCGGTAACGGGGAAATCGCCACGTGCCTGGGTCTGGCCATACGGTGCCGCCAGCGGGACGACTTTAAACCTGGCCAAAGAGCAAGGTTATAAGATGGCGTTTACGCTCAATGAAGGGCTGGCGAATGCGGCATTCCTTGATGATATCCCTCGCGTACTGATTTCTGATAACCCATCGCTCAAGCGTTTTGCCAGCCAGGTTGCTCAGGTGCGTGAACCGCAGACGATGCGCGTGATGCATGTTGACCTGGATTACGTCTATGACAAAGATCCCGCCCAGCAGAAGAGAAACATCGATAAGCTGATTCAGCGTGTTTATGACATGCGTATCTCTCATGTCTTCCTGCAGGCATATGCCGATCCGCAGGGCGACGGGAATATTCGCGAGGTCTATTTCCCTAACCGCTGGCTGCCGATGCGCGCCGATCTGTTTAACTATATCTCCTGGCAGTTACAAACCCGTGCTGGGGTTACCGTGTACGCCTGGATGCCGGTACTGGCTTTCGATCTGGATGCCTCAATTCCGCGTGTAACGGCATGGGATCCAAAAACCGGACGTACGGCTATCGATCGTGAACAGTATGTGCGTCTTTCTCCGTGGGATAGCGAAGCGCGTAAACGCATTACCGAGATCTATGAAGACCTGGCGAAGCACGCCAGCTTCAAAGGTATCTTGTTCCATGATGATGCCTTCCTGACGGATTTTGAAGATGCGTCGCCGGAGGCGTTAGCCGCCTACCGTGCCGCAGGACTTCCGGGAAGCATCGAGCAAATCCGTAATAACCCTCAGGCGTTTGAGCGCTGGACTCGCCTGAAAAGTAAGATGCTGATCGACTTCACTAAGCAGTTGACGCAATCGGTACGCAATATTCGCGGTCCGCAGGTGCAAACCGCCCGTAATATCTATGCTATGCCGGTACTGGAACCTGAAAGTGAAGCCTGGTTTGCACAAAACCTGAATGACTTCCTGAATACCTATGACTGGACAGCCCCCATGGCGATGCCATTCATGGAAAAAATTCCGGCTAATGATGCTAACGCCTGGCTCGACCGACTGGTGAATGCTGTTGCACAGACTCCCGGCGCGCTGGATAAAACCGTGTTTGAACTGCAGGCACGCGACTGGCGTAAATCCGGGGAACAGGCCGAAATCAGTGGTAAACAACTCGCCGAATGGATGCGTCAGCTTAAGTTAAGCGGCGCAGGCAACTACGGCTATTACCCGGATGATTTCATCAGCGATAAACCTGAGATGTCAGAGATTCGTTCGACGTTCTCCTCATACTGGTACCCGCAAAAATGACCGATCGCATAATTGCTTTCCTGATACTTTGCCTGATGTTCAGCCTGCCGTTTGGCGTGGCTGTCGTCTTCACGGGTGAAGTGATGTTGAACTTTGTCTTCTTCTGGCCCTTGTTCATGTCTGCATTGTGGATAAGCGGCGGGGTCTATTTCTGGTTTTACCGTGAGCGTCACTGGAAATGGGGAGATGAAACGCCACCGCCTACTTTGGAGGGAAATCCGCTGGTCTCGATTTTGATCCCGTGTTTTAACGAAGGGATCAACGCGCGTGAGACGATCGAGGCTGCACTGGCTCAGCGATATAAGAATATTGAAGTTATTGCCATCAATGATGGTTCGACAGATGACACGCACGATGTACTGGAACAGCTGGCAACAGAGTACCCAAGCCTGCGAGTGATTCACTTAGCGGAAAACCAGGGGAAAGCCCTGGCGCTTAAGACCGGTGCAGCAGCAGCGCGCAGTGATTACCTGGTCTGCATCGATGGGGATGCGTTACTGGATCGTGATGCGGTCGCCTATATCGTGGCTCCGCTTATCCAGTTCCCGCGCGTTGGTGCGGTGACTGGTAACCCGCGTATTCGCACCCGTTCGACGTTAATTGGCCGTGTACAGGTCGGTGAGTTCTCGTCGATTATCGGCTTAATCAAGCGTACCCAGCGAGTCTACGGGCAGATATTTACCGTTTCAGGTGTCGTTGCCGCGTTTCGTCGCCGGGCGTTGGCTGAAGTTGGCTACTGGAGCCCGGACATGATCACCGAAGATATCGACATCAGTTGGAAGCTGCAATTGCGCCACTGGTCGGTATTCTTTGAGCCACGCGCACTGTGCTGGATCCTGATGCCTGAAACATTGAAAGGACTGTGGAAGCAGCGTCTGCGCTGGGCACAAGGTGGGGCGGAGGTGTTTATCGTTAACATGCGTCGCCTGTGGTCGTGGGAATTCCGCCGTATGTGGCCGCTGTTCCTTGAGTTCTGTTTCTCTACCGCCTGGGCATTTGCTTATGCGGTTAGTATCGTGCTGTTCCTGTTAGGGCTGCTATTCCCGATGCCAGACACGCTGTATGTCCAGCATCTGTTCCCGCCAGCCTTCACTGGACTTATCCTCGGCGTGGTCTGCCTGTTGCAGTTCGCGGTGAGTCTGATGATTGAACGGCGCTATGAAAAAGGGATTGGGGCCTCGTTGTTCTGGATCATCTGGTTCCCGGTGGTGTACTGGATGCTGAGTCTGTTCACCACGCTGGTGGCGTTCCCCAAAGTGATGCTCAAACGCAAACGCGGCAGGGCGCGCTGGGTCAGTCCTGACCGCGGTATCGGGAGGATTGAATCATGAACCAACCGCTGATTTTTACCGAACGGCGCCTGCTGCCGCGCCTCATCGACGTTGTGTTGACGCTTATTGCCTGGATTGGGTTTTTATACCTGATTTATAAAGGGCTGATCGTCGCACTGGCGCATTCACCGTATATGGGAGTTCGTCCCTTTTTCACGACCCTGGATACGGTGACGTTTTACATTCTTATCGCGCTGGTCAACGGGCTGGTGCTAATAGGCTGGGCGAAGTACAACCAGTATCGTTTCCGGGTGGAGCGACGCAGTCGCAGGCCGGGTCTGGAAGACCATGAGCTGGCCGAAAGCTTGCGTATTACCCGGGAACTGGTTATCGAGCTGAACAAGGCGAGGGTGCTGACGGTTCACCATCATGAGAATGGCGAGATCAGCCATATCGATGTGGACAGAGATATTGCCGATAATCGCCTGCCGCCGCCAACACCGGCGATGCTGGAGTATTTGCCGATGGAGCCGCAGCCGTCGTTGCACACAAGGGCCGAGTGATATTTCTGCTTTCAGCCGCTTCCTTCAGCCTCGCATGGGTCTATGATTAGACCCAGACAATAAAAAAATGCGAGGCAATGTCGTGGATAAGGAACTACTGGATGCAGGTTACCGGGCCTATACCGGCGAAAAAATTGACGTCTACTTCAATACGGCGATGTGTCAGCATTCGGGCAACTGCGTGCGGGGCAGCGCAAAGCTGTTCAACCTGAAACGTAAGCCGTGGATCATCCCGGATGAAGTCGATGTTGCGACGGTCATCCGGGTCATCGATACCTGTCCGAGCGGTGCGCTGAAATATCGCCAGAAATAAGTGAGGGAACCATGGAAATTCTTGCAGGCCATAACAAGTTTTATGTTAACGATGCTGAAGGCAAGCAGGTCGCCGAGATTGTTTTTGTGCCGACAGGCGAGCATCTGAGCATCATTGAGCATACCGATGTTGACCCCAGTCTGAAAGGTCAGGGCGTGGGTAAACTGCTGGTGGCGAAGGTGGTGGAGAAAATGCGCGCCGAAAACCGCAAAGTGATCCCGCTGTGTCCGTTTGCCAAACATGAGTTTGATAAAACGCGCGAGTACGACGATATTCGCGCCTGAAGACTGATTTCCGCCGGATAGTCTTATCCGGCACATCACTGCCGATGCAGCAGATCCTGATATATCCCCGTCAGTACCCCTTGTGGGCCAAACTCTTTTTTAATCCACTGCGTCACGCGACCGGTTGCCGCGTGCTGGGTTGCCAACAGCATGCGTGAATCCTGACGAGGGTTATGGATCTGTCGCGTGACCAGCAGCGACTTTTCCATCGCTTCGCGTACCATATAGTCCGGTAAAAAACCGATGCCTTCACCCAGAATCTGGCACTGACACTTGGTATTAAAATCAGGAACCAGAATCGACTCCTGCCCGTGCAGCAACCAGCCGACCTTCTTGTTGATGGTGTGCGCGGTGTCCTCCACCATAATGTTTGGGTACAGACGCAACTGACTTTCTGAAATCGGCTCAGGCATAAAAGCCAGTGGGTGATCCGGTGCGATAGCGAACGACCAGCGAATCGCACCGATTTCGGTGTAATCAATCCCGCCACCGTCCAGCAGGGTATCGGGCGCGCCAATAGCGATATTGGCCAGGTTATTGATGATGGAGTCCCAGACGCCGTTATAGACCTCGGTGGTCACGGTTATCTGGCAGGTCGGAAACTGCTTTTTGAGCACCTGTAACAGCCGTGCAGTGTGCTGTGGGGTATACAACAGCTGGTTAATGCAAATGCGCACCCTGGCTTCAATCCCCTGGGCGATGGTATCGATGCTGCGCTTGATGGCGTGGAAGTCATTCAGCAGATCGGTTGCTTTGCGAAAGAAGTAGCGACCGGACTCGGTGAGCTCAATGCTGCGGGTACTGCGGGTAAACAGCACCACATCGAGTCCCATCTCCATGCGTTTGATGGTGTAGCTGATGGCCGACGTTGTTAAGCCAAGCTCCTCAGCGGCCTTGCTGAAGCTGCTATAGCGCGCTGCCATCGTAAAGGCCAGCAGGTTTTCCTCGGTAAAAATTGAATTCATCCGTTCTCCCCTCAGGCCATGCTGCGATGTCCACGATACGATGATTGTTGAATGTATTTGTAATCCTTATCGAGAGCAATCAGTTTTGAACAGAATTTAACACTAGAGTTACATTTGATTTGAAGGCAATCACACTTCTGTATTTTAGTTGCGACCCGCTATTTATGCTGCATGCCGCCTGATTTCCCCAGGCTCTGATTCATCGCTAAAACGGCTTCAGTCATAAGGGAAAGATTGCACTACAGCACGTTTTACTCTCATTATTAAATTTGATTCAACAATCGACACACTTACGATGAATGAAATTTAAGCGGATGTTATTCTCTAAACTCTGTTGCTATTCTCAGGTTATCGGAAATACGAAGAGTCTAAAAAACTGCAGGAGAGTGATTATGTCAGAGAAAGAACTTATTACTGAATTTCTGCTGGCGGCAGAACAGGGTAACGCCGAAGGATTAAAATCCTGTCTGGAAAAAAATGTGGATATTAATGCCACCAACCGCCAGGGCCGTACTGCCATTATTATTGCCAGCCTGAATAAACATTATGACTGCGTTTCTTTATTGATTGCTGCCGGTGCTGATATTAATAAACAAGATCAAACCTGTTTTAATCCATTTCTGATTAGCTGCCTGACAAATGATTTAACACTGCTGCGCACGGTATTACCGGCTAACCCGGATCTTGAGCGCCTGAGCCGTTTTGGCGGTGTCGGCATTACGCCTGCCAGTGAGAAAGGTCATGTTGAGATCGTGCGTGAGCTGCTGCATACCGATATTAACGTCAACCACACTAATTTCGTTGGCTGGACGCCGTTGCTGGAAGCTATCGTACTCAATGACGGTGGCGCGAAGCAGCAGGAAATCGTCAAGCTGCTGCTCGACCATGGCGCGAACCCGCACATGACGGATAAATACGGTAAAACCCCGCTAGAGCTGGCGAGGGAAAAGGGGTATCACGAAATTGCCGAGCTGCTGATTGCCGCCGGAGCCTGACAGAGGAGCGCCGCTATCGCCACGCCATCACGGCGATGCGTTCGGGCGCTAACCGCAGACGGCGCGTTTCTTTCATTCCGGGGAACCGGGCGAGTAGAACAGGTATTTTCCCGCGCGGTGAATCTGTTCATACCCGAGCAGCAGCGATTATTGACGTTACTGAGTGAAGGCTGTGATAACGCGCCCAATAGCTGTCGGCTGGCGCTGACGCATTGTGAAGACCTGTTTCATCCCGGTGAGCCGGTCAGTTTTACCGAATCAGGGATTGTCGTTGGTAAGGATAAGTGGATAGAGACTTCCGGGTGCCTGCCGTGGCGAATGCCGCAGTGGACGCCAGATGCAACCGCGTTCTCAGCTATTCGGTGGCAACGCTGGGAAGAGGATATCCGCCAACAGCTTAAAAACGATGACACATTATTTCTGTACCAGGGTGACAACCCGTTTTATCAGGAGATCACCCGCGAATTACTACAGCGTCGCCAGTCATTAATGACGGCGCTGAACACAGGAGAAAATATCTCTGCTGCCGTCAGCTATTTAATTGGTCTCGGTATTGGGCTGACGCCATCATCCGATGATTATTTAGTGGGTCTAAGTACCATCTTATTTATTCCAGGACACCCGCTGGAAAAATATCGGAGAGAGTTTTTAGCCGCCTTGCAGCGTGACGGAAATAATACGACATTACTCAGTAAAATTACGCTGGAGGAGGCTTTTCATCAGCGCTATCGGGAAAGTGTCGCACGACTGCTGAACCATATTATTAATGAGCAACAACACGTTTCTACGCAATATATAACTGATATTAAAAATATCGGCTCAAGTTCTGGCTGCGACATGCTATACGGCATGGCGGATGCCTGCGCCCTGAGCCACAGGTCCGGAGGGAATTATGTCGATCAGGATAGTTGTTAAAAAGAATACGTATTTTGATTCTGTCTCACTGATGTCTATTTCAACACGCGCAAATAAGCTCGATGGTGTGGAGCAGGCGTTCGTGGCAATGGCGACAGAAATGAACAAGGGCGTGCTGAAGAATCTTGGCTTGCTTACGCCTGAGCTGGAAGAAGCGAAGAGTGGCGATCTGATGATTGTCATTAAAGGCGCGAGTGAAGCGGCGAACGAGCAGACGCTGGTGGCGATTGAGGATCTGTTCACGCATAAAGAGCAGGGCGGTCAGCATGAAGCGCGCTACGCCACGCTCGCCAGTGCTAAAAAACACGTACCTGACAGCAACCTGGCGGTTATCTCGGTTAACGGTCTGTTTGCCGCACGTGAGGCACGCCAGGCACTGCAAAATAACCTCAATGTGATGCTGTTCTCAGACAACGTTTCTCTTGAGGACGAACTGGCACTTAAGCAGCTGGCACACGAAAAAGGGCTGTTGATGATGGGGCCAGACTGCGGGACCGCCATTATTAACGGCGCGGCGCTGTGTTTTGGTAATGCGGTACGTCGCGGCAACATTGGCATTGTGGGGGCATCCGGTACCGGTAGCCAGGAACTGAGCGTGCGTATTCATGAGTTTGGCGGCGGTATTTCCCAACTGATCGGTACGGGTGGACGCGATCTAAGCGAGAAAATTGGTGGTCTGATGATGCTTGACGCGATTGGCATGTTGGAAGCCGATCCGCAAACCGAAATCATTGCACTGATCTCCAAACCGCCTGCGCCTGCGGTGGCCCGTAAGGTACTGGAACGCGCACGCGCCTGCCGCAAACCGGTCGTGGTCTGTTTCCTCGGACGTGATGCCGCTCCTGCAGATGAAGCGGGGCTGCAGTTCGCACGTGGCACAAAAGAAGCTGCGCTGAAAGCGGTACTGCTGACGGGTGTGAAAAAAGAGAGTCTGGACCTGCATCCGCTGAACTGGCCGCTGATTGAAGAGGTTCGCGCCCGTCTGACGCCACAGCAAAAGTACATTCGTGGGCTGTTCTGCGGCGGCACGCTGTGCGATGAAGCGATGTTTGCCGCAATGGAAAAACATGCCGAAGTGTACAGCAACATTCATCCGGACCCGGCATTCCGTCTACAGGATCTCAACCACAGTATTGCACATACCTTCCTCGATTTCGGTGATGACGATTTTACCAACGGCAAACCGCACCCGATGATCGATCCGACCAACCGCATTAGTCGTCTGTTGCAGGAAGCGCGCGATCCTGAAGTGGGCGTGATCGTGATGGATTTCGTCCTCGGCTTTGGATCGCATGAAGATCCGGTTGGCGTGATGCTTGAGGCGATCGTTGAAGCCAAAGCGATCGCCGCTGCAGAGGGGCGTCCGCTTGAAATTCTTGGCTATGTGCTGGGGACCGATCAGGATACGCCGTCACTGGAAAAACAGTGCCAGATGCTGACCGATGCCGGGGTTATCTGGGCGAGCAGTAGCACCAACACCGGATTGCTGGCGCGTGAATTTATCTGTAAAGGGGAGGAAGCCTGATGAGCCAGACACTGTTTAACCAGCCGCTGAATGTGATTAACGTCGGCATCGCGATGTTCAGCGATGACCTGAAAAAGCAGAACGTACCTGTGACCCAACTCGACTGGACTCCGCCAGGGCAGGGCAACATGCAGGTGGTCGCGGCGCTGGATCAGATTGCCGATTCTCCGCTGGCAGACAAAATTACTGCCGCTAATCAGCTGGCGCTGGAACGCATTATCCAGTCACATCCGGTGCTGGTGGGGTATGACCAGGCCATTAACGTGGTGCCGGGTATGACCCGTAACACCATCCTGCACGCCGGGCCGCCAATCCGTTGGGAAAAAATGTGCGGTGCGATGAAAGGGGCGGTCACCGGGGCGCTGGTATTTGAAGGGCTGGCAAAAGATCTGGATGCAGCCGCAGAACTGGCGGCTTCTGGCGAAATTATCTTCTCTCCATGCCACGAACATGACTGTGTGGGATCGATGGCGGGCGTCACCTCTGCCTCAATGTTCATGCACATCGTTGAGAACAAAACCTACGGCAACCGCGCATATACCAATATGAGCGAGCAGATGGCGAAGATCCTGCGTATGGGGGCGAACGATCAGAGCGTTATCGATCGTCTGAACTGGATGCGCGATGTGATGGGCCCAATGCTGCGTGATGCCATGAAGCTGGCGGGTGAAATCGATCTGCGTCTGATGTTGGCGCAGGCGCTGCACATGGGGGATGAATGCCATAACCGCAACAATGCCGGGACTGCGCTACTGATTCAGGCGCTGACGCCGTGGATTATTCAGACCGGTTATCCGGTTGAGCAGCAGCGTGAAGTATTCGAGTTCGTCCTTAGCAGCGATTACTTTTCCGGCCCGACCTGGATGGCGATGTGTAAAGCCGCGATGGACGCCGCACACGGCATTGAATACAGCACCGTGGTCACGACGATGGCGCGTAACGGCGTCGAGTTCGGTCTGCGTATCAGTGGTTTACCGGGTCAATGGTTTACCGGTCCGGCGCAGCAGGTGATTGGCCCGATGTTTGCGGGCTACAAGCCGGAAGACTCAGGACGCGATATCGGCGATAGCGCGATTACCGAAACCTACGGTATTGGCGGTTTCGCCATGGCGACGGCACCGGCCATCGTGGCGCTGGTGGGCGGTACGGTTGAAGAAGCCGTCGATTTCTCTCGCCAGATGCGTGAAATCACGCTTGGTGAAAACCCGAACGTCACCATTCCGTTGCTCGGTTTTATGGGCGTACCGACCGCTATCGACATTACGCGCGTGGGCAGCACCGGCATTTTGCCAGTGATCAACACCGCCATTGCGCACAAAGATGCGGGGATCGGCATGATCGGCGCCGGAATCGTTCACCCGCCGTTCGCCTGTTTTGAAAAGGCGATCCTCAACTGGCGTGACCGCTACTGCTAATAACAATAACTGGGGCTAACACCGTTAGCCCCACGGTAGCGAAGCGAAAAACGTTGCTTACCTGCAGGGCTGGGCGATCTCCGCGATCGCAAACGATGCTTAACCTGTAAAGGATATTCCATGAACAGCATAAAACTAGAATGGAAACGTGGTGACTGGGCGGCTTACTTCGGGCTGATGACCAACAACCTGACTAACCTGCTGACAATGATGGGGCTGCTCATTTTTGTTGTCGGCATCCCGACTGAAATAGTTTACGGCCGCATTGCGCCCGCCTTTGGTCTGGCGGTGCTGGTGGCCAGTATCTGCTACGCATGGTTTGGTTTGCAGATGGCAAAACACACCGGCCGTAATGATGTGACGGCGTTGCCGTCCGGTCCCAGCGCACCGTCAATCTTTACCGTGACGTTCCTGGTGCTGATGCCGGTTTATCAGCAAACCAAAGATGCTAACTTCGCCATCCAGATAGCACTGGTATGGTGCTTTGTGGAAGCGTTGATCCTGGTGGGTGGCTCCTTCCTTGGCGAGACCATCCGCAAGATGATCCCGCGTACGGTACTGCTCTCCTGTTTATCCGGCTTGGGGCTGCTGCTGTTGGCGATGAACCCCATGCTGCAGGCGTTTGAAGCGCCAACCGTTTCTTTCATCGTCCTGTTGCTGATTTTCATCAACTGGTTCGGTAAGAAACCGATTTTTGCCCGCATTCCGACCGGTTTGCTGCTGCTGATTGCCGGTACGGCCCTGGCATGGATCTCCGGTCTGCAAAGCCCGGAAGCGATTAAAGCCTCGATGTCGTCTTTTGGCTTTAACCCGCCAGAAATCCATGTCGACAGCTTCCTGCAAGGATTACCGCATGCGCTGCCGTATCTGGCTTCTGCAGTTCCGCTGGGTCTGGCGAACTATATTTTTGACCTCGAGAACATTGAAAGTGCGCACGCCGCGGGCGATGAGTACAACACCCGTAAAGTTATGATGGCGAACGGTTTTGCCTCCATGCTTGGCTGCATGTTGGGTAACCCGTTCCCGGTGACTGTGTATGTTGGGCACGCGGGCTGGAAAGCAATGGGTGCCAGCATCGGTTATACCCTGGCATCTGGTATCACCATGTTCCTGGTACCGCTGTTTGGGCTGGGCGCGTTTATGCTCGCCATTATTCCGATGACCGCGATAGTGCCGATTCTGGTGTTTATCGGCGTGGTAACCGCCAACCAGGTGGTACGAGAAACCCCCAAAGTCGAGGTTCCCGTCATCTTCATCTGTCTGTTCCCGTGGATTGCCAACTGGGCGTTGACCATCGTTAACAGCGTGATGGGGGCCGCCGGAACCTCTGCGGGGAAACTGGGCAGTGACCTGCTGCACAGTAAAGGCGTGTACTACGACGGGCTGGTGCATCTGGGAAGCGGTGCGCCGCTGGCCAGTATGCTGTGGGGCTGTGTCGCTATCTTCGCCATCATGAACAAGCCGTTACGTGGGGCGATTGCTGCCGCCTTCGGTGCACTGCTGTCGCTGTTTGGTGTGATTCACTCCCCGGCAGTGGGTTTTGCCGAAGGCAGCTCGATGATGTTTGTTGTGGCCTACCTGATGATGAGCGGCATGTTCGTCGTCAAACATATTCTCGACAGTCGTGAAGCGGCTACTGCGCCTGAGCAGGAACCGACGAAAACAACCTGAATCGCCTGCAAGCGGAAGAAAATACGATGAAAGAACTTGTGGTCGTTGCCATTGGCGGCAACAGCATTATCAAAGATAACGCCAGCCAGTCTATTGAGCACCAGGCTGAAGCGGTGAAAGCGGTGGCGGACACGGTGCTGGAGATGTTGGCATCGGACTACAACATTGTGCTGACACACGGTAACGGGCCGCAGGTGGGGCTGGATCTACGGCGTGCTGAAATCGCGCACGAACGCGAAGGCTTGCCGCTCACTCCGCTGGCAAACTGCGTCGCTGATACTCAGGGCGGTATTGGCTACCTGATCCAACAGGCGCTGAATAACCGTCTGGCGCGACGCGGTGAGCAGAAAGCGGTGACGGTGGTTACGCAGGTAGAAGTCGACAAGAACGATCCAGGGTTTGCGAATCCAACCAAGCCTATCGGCGCATTCTTCAGTGAAGCTCAGCGTGACGAGCTGCTGCGGGTTAATCCGGGTTGGCGGTTTGTAGAGGATTCCGGGCGCGGTTACCGGCGGGTTGTGGCTTCCCCTGAGCCAAAACGTATTGTTGAAGCAGAGGCTATCAAAACGCTGACTCAGCAAGGTTTTGTGGTGATTGGCGCAGGCGGCGGCGGGATTCCGGTAGTCCGTAGCGAGCACGGGGATTATCACAGCGTGGACGCAGTGATTGATAAAGATCTCTCTACTGCGCTGCTGGCGCAGGAGATCCGCGCCGACATTCTGGTGATCACCACTGGCGTAGAGAAAGTGTGTATTCACTTCGGCAAGCCCAACCAGCAGGCGCTGAATACAGTGGATATCGCGGCAATGACCCGTTACATGCAGGAAGGTCACTTCCCGCCAGGCAGCATGCTACCCAAAATTATCGCCAGCCTGACGTTCCTGGCTCGTGGCGGTAAGCGGGTGATCATCACCACGCCGGAATGCCTGCCTGCCGCACTGCGCGGTGAAACGGGTACCCACATTGTCCATTCCTGAGAGGAGATGCGAATGAAGGAAAGTAACAGCCGCCGCGAATTTTTAAGTCAGAGCGGAAAAATGGTCACTGCTGCTGCGCTGTTTGGCGCAGTAGCACCAGTCGCGTATGCTGCTAATCCTGTCGGGACAGCCTGCGGGGCGAAGAACACCATGACGATTAACGATAAACACTACTACCTTGATAACGTTCTGCTGGAAGCGGGATTTGATTACGAAAATGCCGTGGTGGTACATACCCGTACTGCACTGCAAACCGTTGAAATTCAGGACGGGAAGATTGTTGCGCTGCACGAGAATAAGCAGCATTCGGATGCGGCGCTGCCGCATTACGATGCGGGCGGAAAGCTCATGCTGCCCGCGATGCGCGATATGCACATTCATCTGGATAAAACCTTTTACGGTGGCCCGTGGCGCTCATTGAACCGTCCGGCGGGCACCACCATTCAGGATATGATCCGCCTGGAACAAAAGCTGCTGCCTGAACTGCAGCCTTATACTCAGGAGCGGGCGGAAAAGCTTATCGATCTGCTGCAATCGAAAGGGACATCGATTGCCCGCAGCCACTGCAATATTGAGCCAGTTTCCGGGTTGAAAAATCTGGAGAACCTGCAGGCGGTACTGGCGCGTCGTCAGCCCGGTTTCGCTTGTGAAATCGTGGCGTTTCCCCAGCATGGTCTGCTGTTATCGAAGTCTGAACCGCTGATGCGTGAAGCAATGCAGGCGGGGGCACAGTACGTGGGCGGTCTGGACCCGACCAGCGTTGATGGGGCCATGGAAAAATCCCTCGACACCATGTTCCAGATTGCGCTCGATTACAATAAAGGTGTGGATATCCATTTGCATGAAACCAGCCCGGCAGGTGTGGCGGCGGTAAATTACATGGTGGAGACGGTGGAGAAAACGCCACAGCTGAAGGGCAAACTGACCATCAGCCATGCTTTCGCATTGGCAACGCTGAACGAACAGCAGGTTGATGCGTTGGCAACCCGTATGGCGGCGCAGCAGATTACCATTGCCTCGACGGTACCTATCGGCACCTTGCACATGCCGCTGAAACAGCTGCGTGATAAAGGCGTGGAGGTGATTACCGGCACCGACAGCGTGATTGACCACTGGTCGCCGTATGGGCTGGGGGATATGCTGGAGAAAGCCAATCTGTATGCTCAGCTGTATATTCGCCCGAACGAACTCAACCTGTCGCGCGCGCTATTCCTCGCCACAGGTGATGTACTGCCGCTGAACGATAAAGGCGAACGTGTGTGGCCGAAAGCACAGGATGATGCAAGTTTTGTGCTGGTCGATGCGTCCTGCTCTGCGGAAGCGGTCGCGAGGATTTCCCCTCGTACCGCGACCTTCCACAAAGGGCAGTTAGTGTGGGGAAGCGTCGCAAGCTAGTCTTGCTACACGCGCAGCGGCACAGGTTGCTGCGCGTTTCCCTCTGTTGGCTGTTAACCGACGATCCCCAGATAGCCGTGAATCCCCATGTAGAGTCCGACCATGCCGATGAGTGCGCTGGAAAAATAGGGCGCTTTACGCGCCAGTGTGTTAAATCCGCTCCAGCGCTTCGCCGCCTGTTGTACGCTGATAGCCGCGCCAACCCCTACCGTTACCAGCGTTATCGCCAGTCCGAGGCTAAAGCACAGTACCATCGTTGCCCCCAGCGTAAAGGCTTTGAGCTGGATACAAATCAGTAAGACGGTAATAGCCGCAGGGCACGGGATCAGCCCGCCGGTCAGGCCAAACAGTAAAATTTGCCCGTTGGTCACCTCTTTACCCTGAAAACGGCGCTGGATATCGTTGGTATGTGCGCGTTCGTGCGCGTCCTGATACTCTTTCGAACCCTCGCTCAGCCCTGCCAACGCGGCATGGTTATGATCGTGGTCATGTTCGTGATGATGGTGGTGATCGTGATCGTGGTCATGTTCGTGATGATGGTGGTGAGCGTGGCCATGGTCATGATCATGATGATGGTCGTGATGTGTCTGAGTCAGCCAGTTCTGCTCGCCTTGCCAGGTCCGCCAGAACATCCAGAATGCAGTGCCCAAAATAATGATCGCAGAGACAAATTGTAGCCAGGGTTCGACGGCCTGGGCCGTGAACGCTTTGCTGATATACATTCCGCCGAGTGCAATCAACCATACTATGGCCGTATGCGACAGGGTAGCCGCCAGCCCCAGCATCACTGCCTGCTTGATAGTCCCCTTTATGGCGATAATAAACGCCGCCATCATTGTCTTTGAATGTCCCGGTTCCAGGCCGTGTAACACCCCCAATAAAATTGCACTGGGAATGAAGAACCAGGCGTTGCCTTGCTGAAGAAGCGTAGAAAATTCACCCATGAGAATGATTCTTAGTTGTCTAATTTCGCTTGATTCTACTCCCCCCCAGTATCAAATACTACCCCCCAGTAGAATGTCGATGGTATTGTCGCTACGGATTTACGTTAATTAAGGTAATGCTATGTCACATACGATCCGCGACAAACAAAAGCTCAAAGCCCGTGCCAGTAAGATTCAGGGCCAGGTAGTGGCGTTGAAAACCATGCTTGATGAACCGCATGAATGCGCGGCTGTGTTGCAGCAAATTGCGGCGATCCGCGGTGCGGTAAACGGATTAATGCGTGAGGTGATTAAAGGTCATCTGACCGAGCACATCGTGCATCAGGGCGATGAAATAAAGCGTGAAGAGGATTTGGACGTGGTCCTGAAGGTATTGGATTCTTACATCAAGTAAGGCGGAGTGCGGCTCATCCACGCATTGATGAATGAGCCGTTGATAACGTCATTTAGCCAAAAAACATCACCGATACGCACAACAGACCGACAATCAGGGTGATCAGGTTCCCCACTGAACGATACGGCTTCAGCGCCGGGATCAGATAGGTCGATAAAGTCGGCATGATAAACAAAATCATGGCGATGAGCGGGCCACTGATCGCGTAAATCATTGAAATGGCATTAGGGTTAATGCAGCAGATGATAAACGTGATGGCCGAAACCAACATAATGGACAGGGCGCGGTTAAAGGCCCGGCTTTTCTTCACGCCTACCTGATGCAGCGACGTTTTTACGACTTCTGTCGCCCCTTCAATCACGCCAAAGTAGGTGCCGAGGAACGATTTTGACATCGCCACCACGGCAACGATAATCCCGGAAATCGACAACCATGCCGGTGCGTTGGGCATCATCGACAGCGCCGAAAGGATGGTTACACCTTCATGTTTGGCATCTTCAATGTAGTTTGCCGGAATAGAAAGCAGACAGCTAAAGACAAAAAACAGTACGCTCAGGCAGATGATGACGTAGGCGACCTTCATGATTTTTTTGCATTTACCCATGGCCTGCTCGCCGTATTTCTCGCGTCTGTCGATGGCAAACGTGGAGATAATGGGCGTATGGCTAAAAGCGAAAACCATCACGGGGATCGAGATCCATACCTGATGCAGCGTGTGCTGATCGAAAGACATCTGGCCGGTGAGTAGCGTCGGCTGCCAGCTTCCGGTCAGGTACAGCGAGAGAAACAGAAAGTACGCGATCAGTGGGAATACCAGAAAGCCCATCACCCGGATGGTGGCCTGGCGACCCATCAGGAAAATTAAATTCAGGACCAGCACCACGCCGAGACTTACCAGCATACGAACGCGTAGATCAATCGTGATATGTTTTGCCAACTGTTCGGTGAGTGAATTGGTGATCGCGACAGCGTAGATCAGCACCACCACAAAGAAGGCGATAAAATAAAGCGTCGTGATCAGGCTGCCTATCTTCTTGCCATAGTAGTGGGTGACTGCACCGGTGATCCCTTCACCTGCAGAGGTTTTTGATGACAGGATAAACTGGCACAGCGCCTTGTGCGGCCAGTAGGTTAAAGGCCAGGCGACGAGTGCGGTGATAAAAAGTACCACTGCGCCTGCAGAACCCAGCTGTATGGGGAGGAAGAGGGTTCCTGCGCCGACGGCAGTCCCATATAGTGCGAAGCTCCAGAGAGTCTCTTCTTTTGACCAAAATTTCGACATTATTTGAACGTATCAACTATAAAATAAACAAAAAGAAGCGCAATTTACCACAAATGAGAGGGGCTGGGGGAGGTGTGAACAAGTGGGCTGGTGAATGGATGAATAGCCGGAATTGAGAAAATTCCGACTATTCTTTGAATTATCAGGCAGTAACGCGCTGCTGACGACGCTTCATTACGCGCTCGCGTAATGTGTCATAAGCCCAGTTATAGAACATGGTGTATGGCAGGAAGAACAGGAAGAAACCTATTTCCAGTGTGAATGCCTGAAGCAGGCTAACGTTCAGTACATACGCCACGATGCTGACCCCGATGACGATAAAACCACTCTCGAAACCTAAGGCGTGAAATGCGCGGACTTTCGCCGTACGTTTGACCTGATGCGACGGCCAAAAGCGGTCAAACAGGGCGTTATAAATGATATTCCAGATCATTGCTGTTGTTGCCAGCAGAATGGTCAGCCCGCCCATTTCCAGTACCGAGCGCTGCATCAACCATGCGGTGGTTGGTGCAAGAATCGCGGTAGCAATGCCCTCAAAACAGACAGCATGAAAAATGCGCTCCACTAACGAGCGGCGTTGGACAGTATCGTGTTGCATAACCTACAAACCTTCTTTGATGCCCGGATAACGGAATGGTGGCAATTTTATCGTTTTATGTGATATCTAAAAGATAGTATCCATCGATAAAGTAGATAGTTCATGCGTTACTCTCCTGAAGCATTAACGGCATTTGTTGAGACGGTGTCCTGCGGTTCATTTTCTGCGGCGGCCCGGCGGCTACGTAAAAGCCAGTCCACCATCAGCACGGCGATTGCACATCTGGAGGCCGATCTTGGCTTTGCGCTGTTTGACCGTTCGTCACGTCAGCCAACGCTTACCGAACAAGGCAAGCGGGTGCTTGGCTACGTACAGGCGATTTTGTCAGCCAGCGAGCGTCTGGATGAAGCGGCGATTTCGCTGTCGGGGGATACCGAAGCGCGTCTGACCTTTGTGCTTTCGGACACGCTGCATCCGGATGTGCTGGAAGAATTAATGGTGCAGTTTGACCGCAAGTTCCCCCACACAGAATTTGAATGTCTGATTGGTGAAGATGACGATGTGATCGATCTGCTGCAAAAAGGACGCGCGCAGGTTGGGCTGATCGAAGCGCGAGAAAATTATCCGACAGATATGGGCGTCACGCGTTTGCCGATGCAAACCTGGATGGGACTGTACGTTGCGGCCACGCATCCGCTGGCAACGCTAAAAAATCTGCAATGGGAGCAGCTCCACACCTGGCGCGAACTGCGTCTGAATACTTATCTGGAAAGTGGGACCAACGTCGCACGTGGCCCTGTCTGGTCTGCTCCCAACTATCTGTTGTTGCTGAGTATGGCGGTACAGGGATTTGGCTGGTGCGCACTACCTTGCGCGCTGGTGGAAGAGTTTGCGGCAGAAAAACCACTGGTTCAGTTGAAGATACCGGGTTGGCCAAAAGCTATCTCAATCGATCTGTTATGGAATAAGAAATCCCCTCCGGGGGTAGCGGGAAGCTGGTTACGTGACCATTTGCAGCAAAGTGGCGTCGCGATGACGAATAAATGATACCTATTTCCTTTGTGATAAAAATCACCATTTTTAAACAACTACGATAACTATCTTTAACAATCATCTACTATTGCGATGTTATTTTGCGCTGAGGTGGTGATGAAAGAGGTTGTGATAGTGGGGGCGTTAAGGACACCGATTGGCTGCTTCCAGGGAACGCTGGCGCGCCACTCTGCCGTTGAACTCGGCAGCATGGTGGTCAGGGCATTACTGGAACGCACTGGCGTGGATGTTCACGCCGTTGATGAGGTGATCCTTGGTCAGGTCCTCACTGCGGGGGCCGGACAGAACCCGGCCCGTCAGTCTGCTATCAATGGTGGATTACCCAATACCGTTTCCGCTATTACCATTAATGATGTGTGTGGTTCAGGTTTGAAAGCGCTGCACCTGGCGACTCAGGCTATCCAGTGTGGTGAAGCTGATATCGTGATAGCAGGCGGGCAAGAGAATATGAGCCGCGCCCCGCATGTCCTCACCGACAGCCGAACTGGCGCGCAACTGGGTAATAGTCAACTGGTTGACAGCCTGGTGCACGACGGTCTGTGGGATGCTTTCAACGACTACCATATGGGCGTTACCGCGGAAAACCTGGCGCGGGAATACGGTATCAGCCGCGAATTACAGGACGCCTACGCGCTGCACTCGCAGCACAAAGCGCGGATGGCAATCGACGCTGGACGCTTTAAAGATGAAATCGTGCCGGTGGTGACCCAGCGTAATGGGCAATCCTTTGTGGTGGATACCGATGAGCAACCGCGCACCGATGCCAGTGCAGAGGGGCTGGCGCGTCTGGACCCCACTTTTGACAGGCTTGGGTCGGTAACGGCGGGTAATGCGTCATCGATAAACGATGGTGCTGCCGCCGTGATGATGATGAGCGAGTCCAAAGCGCAGGCGTTGAATTTACCGGTACTGGCCCGTATTCGCGCTTTTGCCAGCGTCGGCGTTGACCCCGCACTCATGGGGATTGCGCCAGTGTACGCGACGCGTCGCTGCCTTGAGCGCGTCGGCTGGCAGCTGGCGGATGTCGATTTGATTGAAGCCAATGAAGCATTCGCCGCGCAGGCATTATCCGTTGGGAAAATGCTGGAATGGGACGAGCGTAGGGTGAATGTGAACGGTGGGGCCATTGCGCTCGGCCACCCAATTGGTGCCTCTGGTTGCCGTATTCTGGTGTCGTTGGTCCACGAGATGGTTAAACGCCGGGCGCATAAAGGGCTGGCAACGTTATGTATTGGTGGTGGCCAGGGCGTTGCACTTGCCATCGAACGTGATTAACTCTTTAAAATCCCCTATCAGATACACCACCACCGCGCAGTTCCGGTTCATGTAAAAAAGCCCTCCACAAGGAGGGCAAGGCCAGTTACAGAAACATCCACTCTAAAACAACGTTAACTTATCAAAACGGCGTTTCATTTCGTGTGATTCACAACGCACTTTGTAAGAAAAGGTGTGTGAATTCCTCTTCAGCAGGGCTGTTTTTTCACAGCGCTTCTTTTACCTCTTATTATCTACTCTTTGCTGGTTATTTATAACCAACTGTTTTGTTTGTGTTTTATTTGTTCTCTTTGGTGCTGCTTTCGTAGATTACCCAGGCTAGCGTGATCGCAATTACACTTTTGATAATAAGATGCGGAAAAAGTGAAACATCGTTTTAGTTATAATTGAAAACCCGTTCCGGGAGGGATATCATGAACGCATTAGGTAAAACGGAACGGCGTTTTGCTATCGCTCAAGAATTCACGGTCAATTTATCACTGGAGGTAAATGTGGACGTAAGACAAAGCATCCATAGTGCGCATGCTAAAACCCTGGATACCCAGGCGCTGCGTAATGAGTTTTTGGTAGAAGAAGTGTTTGTTGCTGACGAATACACCATGGTCTACAGCCACATTGACCGCATTATTGTTGGCGGCATTATGCCAGTGGGAAAAACCGTATCCGTGGGTGGCGAAGTGGGTAAGCAACTGGGCGTAACCTACTTCCTGGAGCGCCGTGAGTTAGGCGTGATCAACATCGGTGGGCCGGGCACGATTACTGTTGACGGCCAGTGCTATGAAATTGGTCATCGCGATGCGCTGTATGTCGGTAAAGGGGCAAAAGAAGTTGTTTTTGCAAGCATTGACCCTGCAAAACCCGCCAAGTTCTATTATAACTGCGCGCCGGCACACATGACTTATCCAACCAAAAAAGTGACCCCAGCCGACGTTGCGCCAGTGACGTTGGGTGATGATCTCACGAGTAACCGCCGTACCATCAACAAGTATTTTGTGCCGGACGTACTGGAAACCTGCCAACTGAGCATGGGCCTGACCGAACTGGCGCCAGGCAACCTGTGGAACACCATGCCGTGCCATACCCATGAACGCCGTATGGAAGTCTATTTCTACTTCAATATGGAAGAAGACACCTGTGTCTTCCACATGATGGGGCAGCCTCAGGAAACGCGTCATATCGTCATGCACAATGAGCAGGCGGTAATTTCCCCTAGCTGGTCTATCCATTCTGGCGTTGGTACGAAAGCCTATACCTTCATCTGGGGTATGGTTGGCGAAAATCAGGTCTTTGATGATATGGACCACGTTGCAGTCAAAGATCTGCGCTAGTCGCGGGCGGCTACTCAGCCTGTCTGTGACGGGCATTATAAAAAATAAGGATTTACAATGATTTTGAATGCATTCTCTCTTGAAGGTAAAGTCGCCGTTGTGACGGGTTGTGACACCGGTTTGGGTCAGGGGATGGCGCTGGGTCTGGCGGAAGCGGGTTGTGATATCGTGGGTATCAACATTGTTGAGCCGACTGAAACCATCGAACGTGTTACTGCACTGGGCCGCCGTTTTTTAAGCCTGACCGCCGATCTGCGTCAGATTGATGGTATTCCGGCACTGCTGGAGCGTGCGGTTGCAGAATTCGGTCATATCGACATTCTGGTGAACAACGCCGGTCTTATCCGTCGTGAAGATGCTATCGACTTCAGCGAAAAAGACTGGGACGACGTGATGAACCTGAACATTAAGAGCGTGTTCTTTATGTCTCAGGCGGCGGCGAAGCACTTCATTGCCCAGGGTAACGGCGGTAAAATTATTAATATCGCCTCTATGCTCTCCTTCCAGGGCGGCATTCGTGTTCCGTCTTATACCGCGTCTAAAAGCGGCGTAATGGGCGTGACGCGTCTGATGGCCAACGAGTGGGCAAAACATAACATCAACGTGAATGCGATCGCGCCGGGTTACATGGCGACCAATAACACGCAGCAGCTGCGTGCTGATGAGCAGCGTAGCGCCGAAATTCTCGATCGTATCCCAGCGGGTCGTTGGGGTCTGCCAAGCGATCTGATGGGGCCTGTTGTGTTCCTGGCCTCCAGCGCATCTGACTACATTAACGGTTATACCGTTGCGGTCGACGGTGGCTGGCTGGCGCGTTAATTTATCGTCCAGCATCAACAAACCCTGCCAATGGCAGGGTTTTTTTTGGTTTTAAGTTATTTTAATCCATATTCTGTTTATAAATTAATCCATACATAATTATATATGTATGGATTGTTAATAATTAATAC